>JAJRXB010000032.1 GCA_024276515.1 Chloroflexota bacterium | reverse complement strand
GAGAAATCACCCGGAGCTTGTCGAAGGGCGATTTCCCGCTGTCAGGCCGCAAAAGCCACCCTTCGACGGGCTCAGGATGACTTTTGCTCGTCTGGAAAAGTGCCAACTTATTTCTGAACAGGTCCATAGTAGGACCTTGCGGTAGTATACGTGATTTGGCCATAGTCCGCCAGCGCCAACCGGCCTGTTGGAAACAGGCAAAATGGCCTATTCCGGGAGAGAGCACCCCGCAGCGCCGGAATCCCTATTCCGGTGCGGGCAGAAAACATCGCCTTTCAATAGGCAATTGGTATGAAATTCGCCAGAGTCCAGTATAAAATTACTCTGCAAGATTTGCGTCATGCGCGAGAATGTTGATGGGAACGTGTCATTGCGAGCAGAGCCCAGGGGGCAACCGCAAGGGTTTGCCCCTACCTGACGGAATGGGTGAATAGCAAGAAAACAGGCCATTTTGCCCACGGGCGACCACGCCAACTGGCGCTGTTGCGCCCCGACAACCCCTGATATACTGTTACTGTGACTGAGAACGTTCCACGGAGGTAACAGCCTTAGTGGCCAAACCAGATAGTCTCCCTGTTGGGCGTCGTTAGGAGTTCTCTCGGAAAATGCCGTTCGCACACCTGCACTTGCAGCGCAGGTGCAAGTGTCTGGGAATGCTCACTCCGCCGGTGTGACGAGGAGCGAGACATCCCCAGCGAAGTGCCCGAAGGGTGATACCGAAGCCTCGACCCCATTCCCGGTTAGATGATCGGGGGTGATTCTTTTTCCGGGGACCGTAGTCTCAAAGGCATTCTATTCGGCGGCCTTTGACGCGATTTCGACCGCGAAATGCGCAGCAGGAGACTTCCGGAGCCTGAAGGATAGCACACCTGAGTAGCTTGACAATGTCATGTTTGGTCATGTCACTCTGCCTCCCGAAGTGCCCGGCACGGGTGCCCCTGCCCCTCCCGGCTCGCGCCAGCGGGCCAGGGGGGTGCGGCACAGGTGAGCGAAGCGAAGAGTCTCGTATACCAGGCAGGGGATTCTTCGCTTTGCTCAGCCTGTCCTGGACGGACAGTCCAGGGAATGACACCTGAAGAAAGCATGGCAACTGCGGAAACATGACATCGTCAAAGTAGTAACAGGTTCAAATTCGATGCCTGGCCTTTGCCAGGTTAGTTCGCTTCGTCTATATGCAAGCATTAGGGTAGTCCCCCTGTAGAATGTTGCTGGGCTGATATAAGCCACTTGCGTCATTGCGAGGAGCGCAGCAACGACCTGTGCCCCGAACGGGGTAAGCCATCTCCGATCCGCAATGCGGAGATGGCTTCGCTCCCTACGGTCGCTCGCCATGACAATAGCTGCAACCCTCAAGAGGGAGACCACCAACATTAGATTCGCGACGAAAAGGAGTGGAAAGATGGCTGCCACGAAACAGCTTACCCTGCCCGTCCAGGGTATGACCTGCGCCAGTTGTGTGGGCCACGTGGAACGGGCCTTGAAGAAAGTGGAGGGTGTGACCAACGCCAGCGTCAACCTGGCCACCGAACGGGCGACGGTGGAGCTGGCCCCCAACGGGACCGACCTCACCGACCTGGTGACCGCCGTGCACGACGCCGGCTACGAGGTCCCAACCGAGACCATCACCCTGCCCATCGGCGGCATGACCTGCGCCAGTTGCGTGGGCCACGTCGAACGGGCGCTGAAGAAGGTAGAGGGGGTGATCAACGCCAGCGTCAACCTGGCCACCGAAAAGGCGACCGTCACCTTCGTGCCCGGCATGGCAACTCTGGCCGAACTGCGACAGGCGGTGGCCGACGTCGGTTACGAAGTCCTGGAAGTCCCCGAGACGGCGGCCGCGGGCGAGGATGAAGCAGACCAGGAAGAGCGGAAGATGCGAGCCGCCCGGTTCCGCATGCGAGTCGCCTGGGCCTTCACTCTGCCCATCATCGTCTGGATGTTCGCCGAGATGTTCTTCGGCATCGTCTGGCCCAACCAGACCATCTACGACCTGGGGATGATTTTGCTGGCGCTGCCCGTCCTCTTTTGGGTGGGCCGCCGCACCTACAGCGGGGCCTGGGCGGCCGTCAGTCACGGCCACGCCAACATGGACACTCTCATCGCCCTGGGCACGGGGGTGTCGCTCCTCACCGGCCCGGCGACGTTCTTCTTCCCGGTAGCCAACTACGCCGGGGTGGCGGCGATGATCATGGCCTTCCACCTCACCGGCCGCTACGTGGAGGAGACGGCCAAAGGGCGGGCCTCGCAGGCCATCCGCAAGCTGCTGGAACTGGGGGCCAAAACGGCCCGCGTGCTGGTGGACGGCCAGGAAATTGAAGTGCCCATCGAGAAGGTGACGGTGGGGGACGTGATGATCGTGCGCCCCGGCGAGAAAATCCCCACCGACGGCGTGGTGCTGAACGGGGAGAGCGCGGTGGACGAGTCGATGGCCACCGGCGAGAGCATGCCGGTCAACAAGCGCCCCGGCGACGAGGTCATCGGCGCCACCGTCAACCAGGAAGGGCTGCTGAAGGTGGAGGCCACCCGGGTGGGCAAGGACACCTTCCTCTCCCAGGTCATCAAGCTGGTGGAGGAATGCCAGGGATCGAAGGTCCCCATCCAGGAGTTCGCCGACCGGGTGACGGGGGTCTTCGTGCCGGTGGTCATCGGCATCGCCTTGCTCACCCTGCTGGCCTGGATCTTCTTCCCCGACGTGATGCGCCCGCTGGTGGGGGCCGGCACCTTCCTGCCCTGGGTGGACGCCAACCTGGGGGTGATCACCCTGGCCGTCGTCTCCACCGTCGCGGTGCTGGTCATCGCCTGTCCCTGCGCCCTGGGCCTGGCCACGCCGACGGCGCTGATGGTGGGCAGCGGTATGGGGGCCGAAAACGGCATCCTCATCCGCTCCGGCGAGGCCATTCAAACGCTGAAGGACGTCCAGATCATCGTCTTCGACAAGACGGGGACCATCACCAAAGGCAAGCCGGAGGTGACAGACGTGGTCCTGGTCAACGGGTTCGATGAACAGCGCGTGCTGCAGGCGGCAGGCTCGGCCGAGCGGGGCAGCGAACATCCTCTGGGGCGGGCCATCGTCGAGCGGGCCGAGGCCCAGGGGCTGGCCCTGTGGGAGCCGCAGGAATTCCAGGCGGTGCGGGGCAAGGGCGTGATGGCGTCGATCAACGGCAACCGGGTGCTGGTCGGCTCCCGGCGGCTGATGGCCGAGCACGGCCTGGACCCGGCCCCGCTGGAGGGGGACATGGTGCGGCTGGAGGAAGAGGCCAAGACCGCCATGCTGGTGGCCGTGGACGGAACCCTGGCCGGCGCGGTGGCGGTGGCCGACACGCTGAAGGACGACTCGGTGGACGCCCTCCGCGAACTGCACGAGATGGGCATCCAGACGGCCATGATCACCGGCGACAATCAACGCACGGCCGAGGCCATCGCCCGCCGGGTGGGGATGGACCACGTACTGGCCGAAGTCCTGCCCGACGGCAAGGTGGCCGAGGTCCAGAAACTCCAGGAGCGGTTCGGCCTGGTGGCCTTCGTCGGTGACGGCATCAACGATGCCCCGGCGCTGACCCAGGCCAACGTGGGCATCGCCATCGGCACCGGCACCGACATCGCCATCGAGGCTTCGGACGTGACCCTGGTCAGCGGTCATCTGTCCGGCGTGATCAGCGCCATCAAGCTCAGCCGGGCCACCTTCCGCAAGATCAAGCAAAATCTCTTCTGGGCCTTCTTCTACAACGTGGTGATGATCCCTCTGGCCATCATCGGCTGGATGCACCCGGTGCTGGCCGAGATCGCTATGGCCACCAGTTCCACCACGGTGGTGGGCAACGCCAACCGCCTGCGCCGGGTAGACATCCGACCCAGTTACTGGCACGAGACCGCCAGGGGGTAGGCCGCGTGGATCAGCCGGCAGCGACGCGGCGTGCCGCGTCGCTGCCGGCTGTCCGTCCTTGAACCCGCTGGCAGAGGTATGAAAGATGAAACTTCCCCGGGACACGCCGGTCATCCTGGCCTTCTTCGTCTGGATGTGCACGCTGCCCCTGGTCGCCCTGCTGGTGATCCCCTTCTTTGGCTGGGGGGTGGGCCTGACGGTGGCGCTCGCGCTGCTGATCGTCGTCCTGGCCCTGTGCTGGCTTTTGTGTTTCGGCGCCCTTTGGCGCAGCAAGAAACCGTGAAACCCTTTGGAGAAAAGGACGAAGTTGCCGATGGACGACACACAAGCAATTCCTGTGCCCTGTACTCACGTAGGGCACGGAGTGCGAATCGTCCTGGATTGGGACTACCATCGCCTGGCCCACCAGGCTGATCGGGTCGTCGTCGAGTTGACGGCGTCCCATCCCCGGGCGGCCACACTCTACGCCCGCCTGCTGGCCGATCCTCGGACCCTGGCCTTGTGGGACCTGACGGGCTACGTGGCGGTGGAGAAACTGGGTTACAACGACCACGGACAGATGCACGCCCAGGTGGTGACGGCCAACGCCTTGCGACTATTGGACCTGTTGCAGGCAGGCGGGGTGATCCCAGACGTAGTAGCCAGCGGCGCCGGCACGCTGGAGGATGCCTTCGTCGTGGTGCTGGCGTCGGCCCTGCTGCACGACGTGGGCAACCAGGTGGCCCGGGAGGGTCACGAGACCTACGGCGTGGTGCTGGCCCAGCCGATCCTGGCCCGTCTGCTGCCCCACCTCTACCCCGACCCTGTCCAGGCCCAGGTACTCACCGGGTTCATCCTCTCGGCCATTGCCAGCCACGACTGCACCCCGGCCCCCGTCACGCTGGACGGGGCCATCGTGGCCGTGGCCGACGGCACAGACATGACCCGGGGCCGAGGCCAGGTGGCCTTCGACCGGGGCAAGGCCGACATTCACGCCGTCTCGGCCATGGCCATCCAGGAGGTGAGCATCGGGCCGGGCAACGCCACCCCGGCGCACATCGAGGTCGCCATGAGCGACTCGGCCGGCCTGTTTCAGGTGGAAAAGCTGCTGGGGCGAAAACTGCTCCTCTCTGGCCTGGATCGCTACGTCAGCCTGCGAGCCTGCGTCGTGCCGGGTGAGGGTCAGGTGGAACAGGCCTTCCACTGTCTGGTGCTGCGCCAGGGGAACTTTCAGCCCGAAGTGCTGCCACACCCGGCCGACGAACCCCGGCCGGTGGACCCGGTGTGCGGCATGGCCGTGACACCAGAGCAGGCGGCCGGTAGTATCGTTTACCGGGACCATCGCTACCTCTTCTGCTCGATGGCCTGTCTCACCAGCTTCCAGGACGACCCATCTCGTTACGTCCGGGAAGATCTTTAAGCGGTTGATGAAGGCTAAGAAATTATTTCGGCATACAAGCGATCTGAAGTCGCCCCTGAAGGCTCCAAGGCCGAGCGTCGGCCTGCGCCGACGCCCGGCGCGCGTCCACGGAGGTGGACGCCGGGGCCGCCAGGCCTTCCAGGAGTGCTATGCATCGGTTACCCGTTTATTTTCTTAACCTTCAAAAACCGCTCCTGGAGGCCGCCCCGGAATGGGGATTCCAGGGCTACGCGTGGGGATTCCAGGGCTACGCGTGGGGATTCCAGGGCTACGCGTGGGGATTCCAGGGCTACGCGATAGGACGATGAACGCCTGGCAGCGCCGGAATCCCCATTCCGGCGCGGATAGAATAAAAGCAG
>JAJRXB010000031.1 GCA_024276515.1 Chloroflexota bacterium | reverse complement strand
CCTCTCCCAATTTGGGCTTATCATTACCCACATCTCGCCTTGCTGACGCCCGCCCCGAGCTAAAGCTCAGGGCTAATAGCCCAAGCACGTTGAAACGTGCTGTCTTTGCCCAGAATCGGGGGAGGAGCAGTCGGCTTAAGCCGACTTTAGCTATTAGGCTGCGGATTTATTCGCAGCAAAAAGCGGCCGGAACGACATGTGGGTAATGCATAGCCCAATTTGGGAGAGGGAGGGGGGCAGGCGGGGGTGGGTGGACTACCCAACACTCTGGCATCACAAAAAACGCCAGGGACGCATCCCTGGCGCAAGAACTATTGCCCCACCGCCCAATCTGTCAGCGTGTGAGGTGCATCGGCATAATCACGTGGACGAAGTCGTCGTCGCCAACGGGCCGCAGCACGCCGGGGCTGGAGGCCGAGGTGGTCTCCAGGATCACCTGGGCCGTATCCATCACCGACAGCACGTCGATGAGGTATTTGGCATTGAAGGCGATCTCGATAGGCTCTCCCTCGACGGAGGCGTCCAATTGGCCTACGTTATCACCCAGTTCGGCGCTGGTCGCCGCCAGCGTTATGTGACCGGGCGTCAATTCGTTGCCGGGTGCAATCTCCAGGCGCACGGTGTTGGCCGTGTCGGCGAAGAGGTGCGAGACACGAGCCGCTTTGAGGAATCCCGTCGTGTCGATCACGGTGCGGGTGGTGTAGCTGGCGGGGATAATCTGTCGGTAGTCGGGGAACTTGCCCTCGATGAGTTGGGAGACCAGGTCCACGTCGCGCACCTGTGCCTCACCGGCAGGTGCCGGCAGGTGGAATAGTATCTGGTTGCGCGCCGGCGTGATGACGACCTCGACCGGATCCTCCTGGTCGGCCGAGATGCGGGCCAATTCTCCCAACGCCCGAGCCGGGATGATGACTTCTATCGTCTCATCGGTCGGCTGGCTGAGGGGCGCGCCCCGCACCGACAGGCGAAAGCCATCGGCTGCGGCCATCGTCAGGCGATCCCCTTCAAAGTGGGCCAGGACGCCGGTGAGGATGGGCCGGCTCTCGTCGGTGGCAGCGGCAAACACCACCTGCTCGATCATCTGACGCAGAGCTTCCGGGTCGAGGCGAATGACTCGTTCTCCCTCCTCGGTGGTGGGGATGATAGGGAACTCTTGAGCATCTATACCCTTGATGTTGGCCTCAAAGCGGGCGCAGCGCAGATTCAGCGTTTGCGTGCGCACCGACAGCTCCAGATCAATCTGTTCCGGGGGCAGCGAGTTGACGAAGTCGGTCAGCAATCGGGCCGGCACCGTTGTCGCCCCCTCTTCTTCTACTTTGGCTCCTACCCAGCAATTGATACCGAGTTCCAGGTTGGTGGCCGATAGCTTCAGGCGACCGTTGTCGGTCGCCAACATCACGTTGGATAACACGGGCAATGTGCTTCGGCTGGCAACTGCGCGTCCGACGATGCTCAATCCCTTGGCCAGATTCTCTTGCAGGCAGGAGACTTTCACGGCGAACCTCCTAAGTGGTTTGGATCATCTTGTAAGGGCACGTCCCCTTCGTCTTATGACAATCCGGCAAAAGTGGCAATTCTCAACTGTGGGACGGATTGATGACCTGTCCCTCGGCTGGGTGCTCCGCTCTATCCGGGAGAACGTGCCTGATTCTAGGGGGGTGCTTTTGGTAGTATACTATATTTTGTGGGTTTGTTCAAGTAATCCAGTCTCGTTTCAGGGCTTTTCAACGTTCTAGCGCGAGCAAGGTGACAGTCACCTTGTTCGGCACAAAAACGGTAAGAAATGGTTGTCAAGTGCCTTCCTCTCGCCAAAAGATCGGAGGTGACTGTCACCTGGGTTACAAGATGTGTGCCAGGAATTGCCGGCTGCGCTCTTCTTTGGGGTTGGTAAAAATCTCCTCCGGCGGCCCCTGCTCAATCCACATACCGTCTTCCATCATCAACACCCGGTCGGCCACGTCTTTGGCAAAGTGCATCTCGTGGGTAACGACCACCATCGTCATCCCTTCGTTCGCCAGTCGTTCCATCACCTCGACCACTTCGCCGATCAACTCCGGGTCCAGGGCCGAGGTTGGCTCGTCGAAGAGCATGATCTTGGGCTCCATCGCCAGGCTGCGGGCGATGGCCACCCGCTGTTGCTGCCCCCCCGACAGGCGCGATGGGTATTCGTCCCGCTTGTCGGAGAGTCCCACCCACTCCAGCAGTTCTTCTCCTTTGCGGATAGCCTCCTCTTTGGGGATTTTTTTCACCGTAACCGGCCCCTCGATGACGTTTTCCAGAGCCGTCATGTGAGGGAAAAGGTTGAACTGCTGAAAGACCATCCCCATTTTGGCCCGGATCTGGCGGATGTGTTCCCGGCGTTCACGTCCCGGCTCGCCGGCCGGGATGACCACGCCGTCAATCTCAATCGTGCCGGACGTCGGCTCTTCCAAGAAGTTCAGGCAGCGCAAAAATGTGCTCTTGCCGGAGCCTGAAGGGCCGATGATGACGATGACTTCGGCCGGTTGCACGTCGAGATCAATGCCACGCAAAACGTGGAGATCCCGCCCGAAGATCTTGTGCAAATTGCGTACTCTGATGATGGGGTGTTTGGTCTCCACTTTATTGTTTTCTCCTCTCACCTCGTGCCATACGCTCTTCGATTCGTGCCTGCGCCGCCTGCAAGATGATGCACATCACCCAGTAGATGGCCGCTGCCATAATCAACATCTCCAGCGAGCGGAAGTAACGCCGCCCGATCTTGGTCGCCCGGTAGCTCAGTTCCCACACCCCCATCAGGGAGACCAGCGACGAATCTTTGATCATGGCGATGAAGTCGTTGCTGATGGGAGGGATGACGACCCGCAGCGCCTGGGGCAGAATGATGCGGCGCATAATTTGCGATTGGGTCATGCCCAAGGCCTGGGCCGCTTCCGTCTGGCCAATGTCAATGGATTGGATGCCGGCCCTGAACGTTTCGGTCATATAGGCCCCGTAACATACCCCCAGGGCCAGGATGCCGGCCGGGATGGCCGGCAAGGTCAGCAGCTTTTGCACACCGGGAATGCCCGCCTGTTCCAAAGCCTGTCCGATTTGCGGCAAAGCCAGGTACCACATGTAAACCTGAACCAACAACGGTGTGCCTCGGATCAGCGAGACGTAAAAAGTGGCAAGGCCGTTGGCAATTGGGTTTCGAGAGAGGCGTCCCAACGCACCCAGGAGAGCGATGATGCAGGCCAGGGTGATGGCCAGAACCGTCACCATCAAGGTGTACCCAATCCCCGTCAAAAGAAAGCCCAGCCACGATCCCATAAACCGAAGGTCAAGGCCGAGCAGTGTCAGCAGAGCGAATAGACTGAACAAGATGCCGATGAGAACGATCGTGAGGTTGATGTTAAAGCGACGCCTGCGGCTGGCAAGCTGATCCAGTGCCAGCCTGGCGGTCGGGGGGATTCCACCTGACGGTGCACTAACTGAGTCGGTCATATTTCCTCCCTACGTAATTGGTAAGCGTTCAGCGGGGCAGCCTTTGACGCGGCTTCGAGCTTGGGGACGAGGCATGCCTGTCCCCGTCAGGGGGCCTCGCCCCTACCCCGATGGCTCCCCTTGCGGTCGCCCCGTCAGTGGAGTGAGGCACACCCACGTGCCATATGTAAAAGATCTCCCAGGATTGTCCAGGGAACATGCCAGGGGCAGGGGCGTTCGACGAGCGAACGCCCCTGCCACACGGATCGACTTAAAAGAGATTCAGCGTCGACTATTGGCCAACTTTTGTGGTGAGGTCGATGCCGTACCACTTGATGGAGAGTTGGGTGAGGGTGCCATCCTCGTGCATGGCGTCCACAATTTCGTTGAGCTTGGCCAGCAGCTTGTCGCTGGGAGTTCGACTTTTGTCGAGGGCAAAGGCCAGGGGCTCGTAGTAAACCGGATCGCCCACCATACGCATAGGACAGCCACCCTCGCAGCCAGATTGGATGGCTTCGTAGATGGTGGGTTGGGCCGAGAGGATAGCGTCCAGGCGGACGCCATCACCCAGAGCCAGGTCCTGGATGGCATCGGCGTCGGTGCCGTAGGTTCGAACTTCGCCAGCCTCCCAATCGGGGAACGTAACTTCCTCACCCTCGATTTGAAGAGTTTTATTGAGGTATTTCTCGTAGGTGCATTCGCTGCACACCCCGATTTTTTTGCCAGCCAGGTCTTCCAGGGATTGGATGCTGGTGTTGTCGGAGTGAACCGCAAATTGGGCAGGGGTATAGTAGTAGGGGTGAGTGAAGTACAACGCTTCCTTGCGGTCTGGGGTGATCGTCATTGAGCCGATGGACACGTCCCAGCGTTTGCTCCAGTTGCCAGAGGTAATGAGGTCCCATTCGGGGGTGACGAATTCGACTTCCACGCCCAGGCGCTTGGCGACTTCTTTGGCCACGTCCACGTCAAAGCCGTCCAGTTCACCCTGATCGTTCAAAAAGCTCTGGGGCGCATAGTTGGGATCGGTGGACACGACGAGCTTGCCCGCCTCCATGATTTCGTCGAGGGCGTCCTTCTCGCCTGTGGCAGCTCCCCCGCAACTGGCGGCCAGCGCGAGAAGCGCAACGGTGATGATCAGCAGACCGAAAAATTTCGCCTTCTTCATTGACTGCTCCTCCTTCAATAGTGTATCTTGATTAAAGGTTGAAACGACAGGACCAAAGCGAGTTTGTTGAGTGTTGCACCTCCCTTCTGCGTTGGATCGGCGGCCTTTGGGGTTGTTCCTGAATAAAGTGACCGGCACTTTTGTCGCCATTTCTGGCATCATTATGGCAAAAAAGAGCCTTTCTAACAGATGTTTAAGTGCCGGTCACCTGGTTGTTGCTTAAAAGGGAACAATCCTTTTGCTGCCGGCCGAGCCCGTCGACTACAAGTATAAACCGGCCATACGACAAATGTCAACCGTCAGCTCCCACCAGGCGGCGCGCCAGCGTCACCGCGCCGGCCGCGTCTTCGGCGTAGCCGTCGGCGCCGATCTGCTGCGCCCATTGCGGACTGACCGGCGCGCCGCCGACCATCACCTTCACCTGGTCGCGCAGCCCGGCCTCGGTCAGCTCTTCGATGACCGTGCGCTGGACGCTCATCGTCGTGGTGAGCAAAGCCGACAGGCCCACCAAATTGGCTCCCGTCTCGCGCACGGTCTCTATGAATTTGCTCGTCGGCACGTCTACACCCAGGTCGTGCACTACAAAGCCGTTGGCTGCCAGCATAGTGCCGACCAACGATTTGCCGATCTCGTGAATGTCGCCGGCCACGGTTCCCATCACGACGGTGCCCAGGGTCTCGCGGACCATCCCGCTGGTCTTGAGCGCCGGTTCCAGCCAGGTCAGCGACGCCTTCATCGTGTTGCCGGCCATCACCAGGTGGGGCAGAAAATATTCGCCACGACTGAATTTTTCGCCCACTACCTCCATGCCGGAGGTCAGTCCCTCTTTGATGATTTCTAGCGGATTCAGGCCCCGCGTGAGTGCCTCCTTCGTGAGCGACATGGCTACCTTTTCGTCACCGTCGATGACGGCCTGGGCCAGTTGGGTATACAGTTCTTGGGACATAGGTTGGTCTCCTCGAATGAAATTATAGGCGATTCTGCTTTCGGGCGCGGTCGGCCTGTCCTGGCGGAAGGCCAGGGGAGACCGGCCCGAGCTTGCGATTGCTCAATCGGCGTCGCCTGGCAACGGCGGCAGCCGCTCCATGCCGAACTGCCGTGCGGCCCGCTCTGCAATGTCGCGCAACGCACGACGCACCTCGTCGGGCAGCGGCCGGGGCTGATACGTCGCCAGCAGACTTTTCACCTGCTCGTGGGCGCGGTCTACTGTTGTTTTGCTGCCGGCGTTTTGCCAGGTGGTCAGCGAGTTGCGGTCCACCACGTCCGAGGGAATGTGTTGCTCCTGGGCGAACCAGGTGAGGGTGTGTTTTTGGCCCAGGAACTCGCCGTGGTGGCCTACCGCCCGGATGAGGGCCGCGCCCAGCGAATCATCACGGGCTTCGATGCCACGCAGCAAACGTTTGACCATAGCGATGATTTCGGCATCTACGACCAGTTTTTCCAGGGATTGGGCTCGCAAAAAGTCCAGCATGCCGGCGCCGCTGATCATGTTGATGCCGGCCAGCGCGCCCATCAGCGCGCTCATGCCCGACTCGAAGCCGGCCTGAGCGTCTATCAACTTGCTGTCGCTGGCGACCAGGTAGGCGTGGGTGGGCATGCCCAGCCGCTTGCCGACCTGGGCGTAGGCGGCGTCGATCATGCCGGTCTCGATGGCCCCCATCGGCGTGGACCCAAACCGCATGTCGGTGATGGCCGGCGCGCCTCCCCACACGATGGGCGCGCCCGGATTGGCAAGCTGGTGAATGGTGACGCCGCTCATACACTCGGCGGTGTGTTGCACCACCGCGCCCGCCAGCGTCACCGGCGCGGCGGACCCGGCCAGCGGCATGGAGACGATCTCGGCCGGGATGCGATAGCGGGCGCAGTCTATCAGGTTTTGGCAGGTCAGCTCGCTCCAGAGGAGGGGTGGGGATGGGCACACGTCGAAGACGGCACGCGGCCTGGCGGCCAGCGCTTCCGGGCTGCCGGCGTCGGCGACCAGCAGGTCTTTCATCACGTGCAGGGTATCTATGCGGAAGGCCCCGGTCACGACCGGCTTTTTGCTGTACAGCAGCGACAGGTAGAGGCGGTACAGGTCGCCGATCTCCTCGGCCACGTCGGAGCAAACGAAGGCGGTGCTGATGGCGTCGTAGGCGGGCAACGTCTCGGTCAGTTGGGCGTAGCGCACGTAGTCGGCGGTGACCGGCTTGCGATGCTGTCCTGTTTCGCCATCGAGGATGTTGACGGCCGCCGAGCCAGGGTCGAACTGGACGTGGTCCCCTTCGTAGCGAACGGCGACGTTCCCTTCACCGTCGTACAGGGCAAAGCCGGAGGGGGCGGTCGCCAGCGCTTTTTCGACCAGCGGTTGCGGGATGCGGGCGACTTTCGCCCGAAGGTCCACGTCGGCGCCGGCGTCGGCCAGCAGCGACAATGCCTCGTCGCTGTGAATCTTGACGCCAGGGTCCTGGAGAAGTTCAAAGCCTTCGGCGACGATGCGCTCCACCAGCACATCGTCGAGCAGGTTGATTTTGGGTTGCATGGCTGGCTCCTGATTAGCTCACGCCCAAATCCCTCTCTACCGAGGCGATGATGCGGCTCAGTTCGGCGGAGAGTTTGGGGTCTAATGGGGTGGGTTGGTGATTTTCCAGGATCCAGCGTGCCTTTTCGTTGGCCCACTCGCGCGGACCTTTGCCATCTGCCTCCCATGCGGAGTAGGGACGGCGATCGATGAAACGAGGCTGCCAGAGGTCGGCGATGTGTTCGCGGGTATGTTTGTGGGCGATGAAGTTGCCGCCCACGCCCACGTCTTTGATCACGTCCAGGGCCAGTGTCTCGTCGTTGACCGGGATGCCCTGGGCCACGGCGTGGATGGCGCTGTAGATTTCGCAATCCAGCAGCAGTTGTTCGTAGGAGAAGATGCGCGAGCCGTAGAGCATGCCGGCTCCCTGCAACAGGTCTGAGCCGGTGAGGACGGGCATGAACCCGGCGAAAACGTTGTCGAAGGCGGCCTGCCAGTCGGGCTGCTTGGAGCCGGTGGCGAAGGCCCCCATCGAGAGGGGGACGTGATAAAAGTCGGCCAGGTGATTGGTGGCGGCCCCGAAGAGGTAATCCTCCGGGCCACCGCCGGTGTAGGCCCCGGTGCGCGGGTCCATGGCCGTCTGCGCCGCCGCGTAGTAAACGGGGCAACCGGGGGCGGCCATCTCCATCAGCGCCAGCGCCGAGATGACCTCGGCGTTGCCCACCACCAGGCTGCCGGCCAGGGACGCCGGCCCGCTGAAGCCGCAACTGGCCATGGTCATAAAGGCCACCGGCAACCCTGCTTCGGCGGCGACCAGCGAGGCGTCGATGCTGCCTCCGTCCTGGGCCAGCGGGCTGATGGTACACTGCATGATGGAGAGGAGGGGCCGCCGGCGCAACTCGTCGCGCCCGCCGGCGATGGCCGCCGCCATTTCGATGGCCGCTTCCATCTCGTGCACCGTGACCAGGGTCTCGGTTTGCACGTGCTTGGCGTAGTTGTTCCAGATGGCCTCCAGTTCGTGGAGCCCGCGCGTTTCTGCCGGGCAGTCCTGGGCGGAGACGGGTGGCCAGACGAGGGCGATTTCCTCCATGTAGTCGGCCACCCGCATGGCGTTGGCCACGTCTTGCTTGCTGGAAACGCGCTTCTCGCCGGTGTAGGGGTCCAGCACCTCGATGCCGGTGCCGTCTATGGCCAGGTAGGCGTGTCGGCCGTCGAGGGGCAGGTCCAGGTCGGGGTTTTCGCGGGCGCAGAGGGTGTATTCGGGCGGGGCTTTGCTCATCGCCTCTTCGACCACGTGGCCGGGGATGCGCGCGATTTGCTTCTCGCGGTCCACGGTGGCCCCGTGGTCGTGCAGGATGTCGAGGGCCCGCTCCGAGGGAAAGCGCACGCCGACGTTTTCGATGAGGTCCAGAGTGGCCTGGTGAATCCGCTGCACGTCGTCTGGACTGAGTACCTGCAAGCGGAGGTGGGTGGTGTCAATGGGTAGGATGCGTTGGCTCATTATTGTCTCCTGTGTCGGTGGGTGAAGGATGTGATCCACAGATCAGGCTTTGGAAGTCGTAACCGTTCAGCCTCCTTTCGGTAAACGCGACTGAAGTCGCCCCTACAGGGCCTTCGGCCGCAAAGCCCGCCTGCGCGGGCTAAAAAAACCAGTCCACGCAGGTGGACTTCGCGGCGGAAGGCCAGGGGACAGGCAATCGCCCAAAAAACAGAGGGTGAACGATTACCGGAAGCCTTCTATCGTCTCAACTCGCCTCAACCTCCGAAACGGGCTCTTCCTCTCCCACCCCATAAGGCTGCCACTTGTGGGCGTCGGCGCTGAGGCGATGCTCACGCTGTCGGCCCCGGCGATGGACCGCGTCAAAGCCTTCCGGTTTGATGCTCAATTGGTGGCCTTCCAGCAAGGTCAGCAGCCCTTCCTGTCCCGGCTCAGGCCGGCGCGCCACCTGGGCCTCCAGATGTCGGATGGCGGTCGGGTCGTAGTCCAGAGGCTCGGCGTAGGTGGTGATGTAGCCCTCGAAGTTGCGGATGACCACGTGTCCCGGCGACTGGGCCAGGAGGTAGTTGGGGCTGATGGGCACTTTGCCGCCGCCGCCCGGCGCGTCGATGATGTAGTGGGGCACGGCGAAGCCAGAGGTGTGCCCGCGCAACCCCTCGATGATTTCGATGCCCTTGCTGACGGTGGTGCGGAAGTGACCGGCTCCCTCCACCAGGTCGCACTGGTACAGGTAGTAGGGCCGCACCCGCATCATCACCAACTCGTGGACGAGCTGGCGCTGGATGTGCACCGAATCGTTGACTCCGGCCAGCAGCACGCTTTGATTGCCCAGCGGCACCCCGGCGTCGGCCATGCGGTCGCAGGCGGCGGCCAGTTCGGGGGTGATCTCTTTGGGGTGGTTGACGTGGATGTTGATCCACAAGGGGTGGTATTTTTTCATCATCTCGGTGAATTCGTCGTTGATGCGTTGGGGCAGGAAGACCGGAACCCGGCTGCCGATGCGCACGATTTCGACGTGTGGAATCTGGCGCAGACGGCCCAGCACCCAGTCGAGCAGCTTGGGCTTGAGCGTGAGCGGGTCGCCGCCGGAGAGCAACACGTCGCGGACCTGGGGGGTGCGCTCGACGTATGCGATCTGCGCCTCGAAATCTCGTTTGCTGAAGGTGGCCGATGGATCGCCCACGATGCGGCTGCGGGTGCAATAGCGGCAATAGCTGGCGCACTGAGTCGTCACCAGCATCAACACTCGATCCGGGTAGCGATGGACCAACCCCGGCACCGGCGAATGGGCGTCTTCGGCCAGCGAGTCTTCCATCATCGAGGTGAAGGCGGCCAGCTCGCGTCCTTTGGGGATGATCTGCTGACGGACCGGACACATCGGGTCGTCGGGATCGATGAGCGAGGCAAAGTAGGGGGTAATCTCCACCCGAAATTTGCCCTCGGACGAGAGTCCCTCCACCTCTTCGGGGGTGAGGTTGATGATCTGCTGCAACTCTTCCAGGGTGTTCAGGCGGTGGCTCAGTTGCCAGCGCCAGTCGTTCCACTGCTCGTCGGGCACGTCGGCCCAGATGTTCGGGCGTGGCGTGCTGGATGCTTTCCACGCCGGGGTGAATTTACGTATCATAGCTAAACTCCTTGCTGTGCATTTGGTGTTGGGTTGGGGGGCTTTGTGACAGCCAAAGAAATCGACTCGTGCGTGGCCTCTCGTTGGATGCCTCGCCTCTATGCCAATGTGAGCGTTTCAGTTGCGTGTTTCGGCTCGGAGAAAATACAAACAGAGGAGCCGTCGAAGCAGCTTCGACGACGCAGGCGAGGGTGCCGGAGTCAGCCGGCTGCTCCGGGGGTTGTCACAACCCGGCTTCCAACAACGGTCGGGGACGAAGGGGGCTACGTGGTAGGGGGAATGTCAACATCGTCAAGCTCCTGCCCACATTATAAACCAAGATTGATGGAGCGTCAATAGATTTTTTGCCCCCCCAGGGCAATCGCATCTTAATTTTATACCAATTGCGTATTGAAAGGCTGTATTTTCTGCCCGCGCCGGAATAGGGATTCCGGCGCTGCGGGATGCTCATCGCCCCATCTCGTAGCCCCGGAATCCCTATTCCGGGGCGAT
>JAJRXB010000499.1 GCA_024276515.1 Chloroflexota bacterium | reverse complement strand
TCTTTTGTCTTATCTGTGTCCATCCGTGTGAATCCGTGAGCACTGACCAGCGGGCGGTAGGCGATTTTTTTGTTGGGTTTTTTCGCCAGCCAGAACTGCCGGATGAGGGGGCTCTCGGCTCCACATATCGGATTCTGGCAGGGGATGGTCCGCGCCCAGAGGTAGCCGACCGGGATCCAGCCCCCTTCGTCCTCGGGGTAAAAGCGGCCAATCTCGGCGCGGGCTTCTTCCAGGATGACGTTGGCCCACTTCTCCACCAGGTAGGCCAGGAGGTTGACCTTGACCGTTTCCCCTTCGCCCCACAAAGTTGATTGGCTCACGGATGAACACGGATCAACATGGATTTCTTCTTTTTTCTTATCTGTGTTCATCCGCGTTGATCCGTGAGCCATCTCCTTGGGCAATTCGACCTCAATGCCGAACTTTTGGGGCCATTCCAGGGTGGCCTTTTCGATGAAGACGGCCACCGGGTTGTAATCGCTGGCGTAGGTCTCGCAGCCCAGGCGCAGCGCCTCCAGGGGGATGGAACCGCCGCCGGCGAAGGGGTCCAGCACGCGGGGCGGGCGGCCGTATTGCTCCAGGATGATCTGCCGGGCCTGTTCGATGTCTTCCGAGTTGCCGCCCTTGACCGCTTCCCAGGGGGTGATGCGCCTGACCAGTTCCAGCAGTTCCTCCCGCTCCTGGGGGTGGTCCGGGCCGGGGTCGTCAATCAGGGCGGCAAAGGCGGTGGCCCGAGAGGAGGCCAGCGGCCGGCGCGCCCACCAGATGTGCAGGGTGGAAGGGTGGCCGTGGCGGATGTTCTTCTCGCGGGCCGACTCTTCGGAGATGTCGGCCAGGGGGAGGTCGTATTCGATGAGGCGTTTTTTCATAGGGTGTTCCTCAGTTCTTCCAGCGTTCGCACATCCACGCCGCTCCCTGCCAGCTTGCGAGTCAGAGGAGTGTCGGCCGTAATCAGCGGCAGGTCCAATTGTTGAGCCAGGGCGGCGTAGCAAGCATCATAGGCGGTGACGTCATAGGTCATCGCCAGTTCCAGGGCCGGTTCCAGCAGGTCGGCGGTCGAGACCGTTATCAGAGCCAGCGACCTCAGATCGGCCACGTCCTGGCGGGCATTTTCGGCGGGGTAGCCAAAACGACGAACGTATTTCCACAAGATGTTGGCACATTCCACGTAAAACAGGTCGGGCACGTAGAACCGGGCGGGGGGGTCCCTCGTCAATTGGCTGAAGAGGCGGTCCGCCTGTTCAGACAGCTCTTCCACCAGGAAGAGCTTGATCCCCACGCTGGCATCCACCACGCAGTCGCCGGTCATCGCGCCCGGTCCTCACGCAACAGAGCCGTGCTGTCGGGCGCGCCGGCTTCGGCGGGGCGGAAAAAGCGCCGGCGCCGGATGTTGGCCAACACGTCGCCCTGGGATCGCTCGGTCTCGGCCAGGGCGCGGTTGAGCAACATAATCACCTCGGCGCTGATGGAGCGATTTTGGGCCTGTGCCTGGCGTCGAATGCGCTCATACAATTCATCGGGTACGTTACGGACGTGTAAAGTGGGCATGTCAACCCCTCCCATTGACGGTTTGCCCTATTTTACCAAAGGCGGTTGCATTATGCAACCACACCTGGCTTGTGCCGGCCACCAGGGGGTGTGGCCCTTACGGGTGCTCTTCTCCCCGGCCGATGCTTCGGGGTGTCGGTCAGGGGGAAGCCGCGTTCGATGAGGCGTTTAGTCATAGATTAATCATTCCTTTGGATCTTGGAAAGCCGGGTAGCTCCGCACTCACAGACGAAATCTCCACTTCCATCATATTGCAGAAACCCATAGCAGTTTTTGTCACTGCATCGAGTAAGTGATTCAATAGCTTTCCACTTTCTTACCACGGCTTCCATTTCAGGAGATGTGATCTGAATATCAGGATCCTTCCAATGGGCACAGATATTTCGAAATCCTGACTCATTCTGTAAGGCTTCTATTGCTTCATAGAGAGGGTGGTCTCTCCCCAATTTCTCCCTTACTCGCACGCGAAACCGATCGAGCAACGGTTCAAGGGTGTACTCATTCCGCTGGTTGTACTTGACCATCACTTCGAACGACTCACACAGTTCCTGAAGCTGGCGTTCGAGAAAAGGCCCCATATTCCGGCCTGCTCTCACAGGTTCATCCTCTTCGATCAACTGTTCGATGATAGTAAGTGGGGCAACTCCTTCTCTGCAGATAGGGCCACTGCCGAGTTCCCACTTGGTGAATCGGTACTTCATCCAAGTCGGACATTCTTTGAACAGCCGATCGCGCCAGACCAAATCGTGGGTCATTAGCAGGATCTGATGGTCTGAGAATTCCTGCTTGAGTAGCTTGATTACCTGGGGACGTTTATACCCGTCGAAGCTGTTAATCACGTCATCAAGGATCAAGAACTTGAAACCTTGGTTGAAGTACTTGGCTGAGGCAAGGAACACCACAAGGCCGAAGCTGTTCAGTTGTGATTCGCTTAGATACCGATATGCGGGATAGACAGGTTCACCATGGAACTCGACCTGCAAAACCACAGCTCGATCCTGATCTCTCAAGAGTTTCAGCTCTGGACGCCCTAAGCCTACCGCATGTTCCTCCAGTATCCCGAAGTACGTCTGCACGTCTGATGAGATGACCTCGAATCGCTTCTCGACGTTCTCAATGCTGCTCTGTACATAGTCTTCTACTACACCCTCGAATCGCTCGCGCACTTGATCCAACCGGGCAAATTGTTTGCGAGCAACTTCCAGTCTTGCCCAGAGATCGATTGCCGAAAGCATGTTGGAGTGGTCGGTTACCAACCGAGCCCTACTCGTGTCTTTCTTCAAGACCTCAACCCGCTCCGTCACCTGGCTCAGCAGATCCTTCCGAGTGCTCCTAACTTGCGTTGCATTCGGTACAAGTGCTCCCAATGCTTCTCGCATTGAGTCGACTGTTGTGGTTTCCAGACCTTCCGGTGGAACCTTCAGTGAAACCATGAGGCTATTGAGGTCTCTCTCGGCCCTTTCGATCTGCGCTATCAGCGACTCGACCGACCACTGCTTGGCAAGGGATTCGATCTCTTGACAATCCTCTCGCAGTGTCTTTGAGAGAGTGGTCAAGGGAGATACCAGTTTCAGAGTCTTCTTTCGTTTTGTCTCAAGATTGTCGCGCGATTCCTTCAAGCCTCGCAGGTTGGACAACTCAGATGAGATATGCGCAAGCAAATCCCCCTCGAAGGGTTCGCCGCAGAGGGGGCAGGTCTTGATCTCTTCTCCCGCCTTCTTGCGAGCCGTCAGGACAGTCTTACCCTGCTCATACAGACCGATGAGCAGTAGATCTACAGCTTCTTTCTCTTCCTGCTTGAATGCTTCGGCCAACTCGAGATATGATTGCAGATTCTGCTCCAGGTCATCGGGCAGTTTCAGTCGTTCGATAGCTCTCTTGAGTGTGCCAAGGGCGGCGAGTTCCTGAGATCGAGGATCGTTCTCAACAAGTTCTGTAAGGTGCTTAGCTGCTGCTTGTAGCTCCTCTAGTGAGTCCACAGGCTCAATGCCATGTCGCACCAGGATCTCATTCAGCTCTTTCAAGACCGATGACTCATCCAAAGTTTTCACCTTCAGCAGAGTCGATAGATTGGACTCGATCCGGCTCACGTTCTGCTCTTGGCTCTCTACCTCTTCTCGCAGTTGTCGCAGGACACGGCGCAACGCCTTTTGAAACTCAACTTGCGGTGTGAAACCCATTAGCTGGGCCAGGGCATCGTATTTTTCGGTCTTTGTGAGGTATACAAAACGTGTGAGGTCTTCAAAACGGATATGACAGGGATGAGGGGCCAACGCCCGAAACTTGGCGATGTTGCCTTGTGGAACCGGCATTGTAATCCGAGAGTGATCGAAATCTAGACGTACTGTACCTAACTCGTCATCCGCGAACTGAACTTCCACAAACGTTTCTCCAGGCTTTGCATTTCGGTGGGGGAATGAGCTTTCCCTTGCCCCTTCACGCGCCAAGTGCTCTATCTTCTGCGTGTGAAACCACTCCCATGCATCTGTGATTGAACTCTTGCCCGTGCCATTACGCCCATAGATAACCATAGACCTAGGCGTCTTTCCCTCCGCAAACTGCAAAGGCAACGGGGACAGGATTCCACGAAACCCACCGACGGTGATTTGCTTAATCGGAGCCATTGTTATCCTCCGATTCCTCCGAGAGCGTGATCAAACCTTTGAGCAGGTTAGCCTCATCCAGCATAGAGCCCCTTCTATGCTCATCCAGCAGTGCCAGAACGCGCTGATCAAGTTCGCTTTCGGCCCTTCGGGTCTTTAGCCACTGTTCTATGAAGTTGCTGTCTGGTTCAATCTGTGAACTCATTGCTGCTCTCCCTTTTCTGCTCGCTCCCGCCACGTTTCTTCACGGACAATGAACCCGGTGGCGAGGATGTCCTTACCCATTTGAAGATGCGCTGCTGGGTTCTGGATACGATGCAACTGGGGCGCATCGCCCGCCGCCCCGGTGACGACGTACAGCCAGAACTTGTCGCCGAAGTGACGTGCTTTCTTCCACTCGTTGGACGACAGGCGGATGGCCCCCGACCGGGCGCGGGCCTTGACCTCGATGTAGCGAATGTCGGCGAAGGTGCCGTCGGGGTTGTACCGGGTGGAGCGCACGTCGAAGCCGTGGTTCTCGCCTGATACGTCCTCCGGTTGCCAGCCCTGCGCCCGTTCATACGCCATCGCCACCTGCATCCCCGCCGCCTCGATCTCCTCGTCGCGACGCATTCCCGCGCCGCCAGCCGGGGCCGGTTCTGCCCGGTAAGAGACCCTCTCCTCCTTGAATTGCGTGGGCTCCGGTTCGGAAGCCGCCGGCGATTCGGGGAGGGGGATCACTGCCGCCGCCCCCAGGATGCGCGGCTCGCTCACCGTCAGGTTGCGTTCCAGTCGGATCTCCCGCTCCAATTCGGCCCGTCGTTGTTGCAGACCCTCCAGGTTGCGTTGCTCGTTGAGCAGGGGCAGGTCTATCTGCTCGCCCGCCGCCTGGCGCATCTGGTAGTCCAGGATCTTCTGGTTCGACTCCTGGATCAGGTAGTCCAGCGAGCGCAGGCCGTACTTCTCTTTCACCCCGGTTTCGCGCGCCCGGCGCCCGGCGATCTCCTCCCGGAAGGGGAGGAGCACCTGGGTGACGAGGTAGTCCTCAATCGCCTCCCGCTGTTGGAGGAGGTTGAGGATTTCGGGGGGTAGGCCGCCTGCCCGGCTCTCCCACCCCCCTCCGGCTCCCCCCTGCGAGGGGGGAGAGAGGGGCTCGTGATCCCACAGAATGGCTGGGTTGACCGGCTGAATCGTCCCGTCCAGGGCCTGGTACAGGCAAAAGACCCGCTTGCCGGCCGGCTGGCCCGCGCCGTCGGTCACCTCCCCCTCCACAAACCAGAAGACTCCCTGACGCCGACCTTCAGGGTCGCCGAACACGGCGCAGGCATCCGCCCCGCCGCCGAGGGTGGTCAAAATCGTCTCGTTGACTGCCTCCAGCAACGGATGCCCCGGCGCGACAAACTCGGCTTCGGGGTGCTGCCGGGCATATGCTTTGTCAAAGGTCACCCGCTTATACTCGCGGAAGAGGGTCCCGTAGGCGGTCTTGAAGCGATAGTCGTCCCCCCAGCGGCGTAGCTCGAAGGGGACGGAGGGGATGTAGTACGTCCCGCCGCGGCGCTCCACCGTTCCCCCCAGGCGGCGGAAGGCGCGCAGGAAGTAATCCTCCACGTATTCCGGCACCAGCCGGTTCTCCTCGGCGGCCAGCGTTTCCTTGAGAATGCCGGTGTAGTCAATGTGACGGGTGGCCAGGCTGGTCAAAAAGACCCGCTCCAGCGTCTGGCGCACCGTGTGCTCGTCCACCGCCTCGATGTGCCCCTCAATCTCCTCCATCCGCCGCTGGTTGAAGATGGCCTCTCTCAACAGTTCATCCAGGCGCGCGCCGGGGATGATCTCGCCGATGATGTCGAACACCCGGTCCGAGCCCAGCGCCTCTCGCATCCGCGCCAGCTTCTCAAACAGACGGTCCAGAATCTGCCCCTCCCGGGTGTCGCGGGTGATCATATTCCAGATGTGGACCTCGTACTGCTGCCCGTAGCGGTGGATACGCCCCATCCGTTGCTCCAGGCGATTGGGGTTCCAGGGGATGTCGTAGTTGACCATCAACGAGCAGAATTGCAAGTTGATGCCCTCGCCGGCGGCTTCGGTGGCCACCATGATCTGGGCGTTGTCCCGGAACTCGTGCTCGGCCTGGATGCGGGCGTCCATACTCATCTGACCGTGAATGGTGATGACCCGGTAGCCCCACCCCCCCAGCTTATCCGCCAGGTAGTCGAGGGTGTCCCGGAACTCGGTGAAGATGAGCAGCTTGCGCTCCCCCAGGTGGCGGAGGACGTGGTCGCGCAGCCCCACCAGCTTGCTCTCGATCTCCTGGCAGCGTACCCGGTCGGCCTGGGCGATCAAGCGGTCGAGCTGGACGATCTCCGCCCGCACGTCATCAATGTTCCTGGCGATGGTCAGGTGTTCCAGGCGTTCCTCAATCTTGAGCCGCTCCTCCTCGGCCATATCCTCCAGCTCTTCCTCGCTGATGTGCTGGGCGCGCAGGTAGTCCTCGCGATCCTGGCGGATTTTCTCCGGCAGTTCCAGCAGTTCCTCCAGGCGGGCCTTCCGTCGCCGCAGCGACTGGTAAATGGCATAAGTGCTGGAGGTGAGACGGCGTTGCAGGATCATCAGGGCGAAGGAGATGCTGCGGTTCTCCCTGGCCCGGTCGAAATAATCCTGCACGTAGCGGGTGACGCCGTTGTAGAGTTCGATTTCGGCTGTCGTCAGGCGGAAGGGGACGGTGTGGACGTGGCGCGGCGGGAAGATGGGCGAGCCGTCGAAGCGTTTCATATCTTCCTTGAGCCGCCGGATGAAAACCGGGTTGTCCTTGCTCTCGACCGACTCCTTGAGCAATTCGGTCTGGGCAAAGAAGCCAGGACGAAGCAGGTCCAGGAAGAGGCGGAAGTTTTCGTCGTCGCCCCGGTGGGGGGTCGCGGTCAGGAACAGCATATGGTTGGTCTGGCGGGAGAGAACTTCGCCCACCTGGTAGCGCTTGGTCTTGTCGATCTTGACCCGTTTCCGGCCTTGACCTGTCCTGAGCGAAGCCGAAGGGTAGGCGTAGGCGCTCATCTTGTGCGCCTCATCCACGATTACCAGGTCCCAACGGACGCCGCGCAGGGTGGCCCGGACTGCGTCCTGCTTGATGAAGTCAATGGACGTGATGCAGTGATCCCGCTCCTCCCACACGTTCTCGCCCCAGGCCGATTCCATCCGCGCCCGGTCAACGATGGCAAAGGAGGTTCCGAAGCGTTCCTTCATCTCTCGTTGCCACTGGTACTTGAGATGACCGGGGGCGACGATCAGCACCCGGCGGGCCAGGCGGCGATATTGCAGTTCTTTCAGGATCAGGCCGGCCATGATGGTCTTGCCAGCGCCAGGGTCATCGGCGATGAGGAAGCGGATGCGCGGCGATTCCAGCACGTAGCGATACACAGCTTCGATCTGGTGGGGGAGGGGGTCTACCTGGGAGATGCTGACCGCCAGTTGCGGGTCGAACTGGTAGGCCAGGCGGATACGGTGGGCCTCGATGAGGAAGAAGAAGTCCTCGGCGTCCTCGGTCAGGGCGATGGGGCTGCGTTCCAGGACCTGAATCTGCGCCAGTTGTTCGTCGGTGATGCGCAGCGGCTGGTAGGTGTGGTGGCCGTCGTCCAGGACCACCTCCAGCAGGTAATATCCGGCGCGCGGCTGGAACTTCTTGACCTCGGCTGGCGCAGGGAGAAAAGGGGCGGTGATCCGTTGGCCGGGTTGTGGCTGCATGGCTTACCTGTCCTGTTGATGCGATGGAGCGGTTAGTTGGTTCGCATGGTAAGATAACCGCACAAAGGAATAGGCCGGGCGGGTAGTCTCCGCTTGGTGCCAAAGAATCCCCGAATGCCCCTCGGCCCGCACGAGGGGTATTGTCGTTACCCAAGTATACTACGATTTGGCGCCGAAAACAATGGGAAATGGGATGAGAGATTTCGCGTCCACATTATGCGACGTTTTTCTTCGGCCTTACGGGGCCGGAATCGGCCCTTTTTGCGCCGTTTTTGGCCCAAAAACGGCGCCCAAGAGGATTTGTACGCCATTGTGTTGGTTACATTATGTACAGTATTCGTTGACAGGTTGACCCGTTTCTGATACAATTTGAGCATAGTCCCCCTCCTCTTCACTCCCCTCTCTTCTGGTTTCCGGCGAAAGGAGCGTTCCGTGACCACCTCAGGCCCCGACAGGCGCAAGGACCCGGCGTCGCCGTCGGGGCCGGTTTGTTTCGGCAGAAGCCGGCCCTCACCGGGGGGCCGGGGATTGGGCAGACGATGTGCGAATCTGCCCTGCGATTGCGTTCAATAGATAAAGGGCATCTCATCTGAGCTCCCGGCTCCCCTTCGCCGGCCACCTGTGCCGCGCCCCAGGTGCAGGCGGGACTCCTCCGATACGGTTTGGCAACGAAAGCGCCTCGCGGCCCTGGGTCGGCCCGAGGCGGTGGCCAAGGCGAGGGGGACGCCCTGGCAGGCTACGCCCGGCATCGCTTCAGTCTGCAAGCCCTGGAAAATGCACGCCTGCCCAGGTACAAGGGTGGCATGCTGCGCGGGGGGGGCAGCGTTTTCAAGCGAGCCGTCTGTGCTCACCGGGACTGGCGGACACGGGACTGGGCAGCCTGCCCGCTGCGATCTCGCTGTGCCTATCCCTACGTCTTTGAGACTCTCCCGCCCCCTGACGTTGAGCTCACCGAGAAGCTGAGCGACGCGCCACGCCCCTTCGTCCTCGAACTGCCTCTCGACCGCCGGGGCGACTATCGCCCTGGCGACGTGTTGCCTTTTGGCCTGGTGCTGGTGGGGGAGGGCATCCGCTACTTACCCTATTTCATCGCCGTCTTCCGGGCGCTGGGCGAGGCCGGCCTGGGGCGGGAGCGGAGACGCTTTCGCTTGCAGGAGGTGGAGGGGGTGCATCCCCTGTCGGGCGGGACGGCTACAGTCTATCGCGCGGCTGACCGCTCCGCCCGCGAGTGTGACCTGAGCGTCGGATACTCCGAAGTGGAGGCCGCTGCCCAGGCACTGCCGCAGGACCGTTTGAATCTGCGCTTTCTGACGCCGATGCACCTCAAGTACAACGGCGACTACGTGGCCGAGCCACCGTTTCACGTGCTGTTCCGCAACACGATGCGCCGGGTCTCGTGGCTTTCTTACTTTCATTGCGGCCAGCGATGGGAGGCCGACTTTCCTGGCTTGGTCGCCGCTGCCGAGCGGGTGGCGATGGTGCGCATGGCGACCAGGTGGGTGGACTGGGGACGTACGTCTACGCGGCAGAAACGGCACATGACGCTGGGCAGGTTCATTGGTGGGGCGGAGTACGCGGGGGAACTAAGGCCGTTTCTGCCACTGACCTTGCTGGGGGGCCGGTACACGTGGGCAAAGCCTGCACCTTTGGGCATGGGTGGTATGAGGTGATGAATCAGCGAATCGGCAAATCGGCGTGAAGGGGCGGTAGGAGATTTCAGCGAATTTTCGTGAGGGATTGAGAGC
>JAJRXB010000498.1 GCA_024276515.1 Chloroflexota bacterium | reverse complement strand
TGGACGAATACCGCGATCAAGTGGTGGCCTCTCTCGGCCCGGAATATGACCCATCGCAATTGCGGCTGATTCGCGACGAGCGCACTCTGGTAAGCCTGATCCGCGAATTGCAGAACCACGTCACCCCGGCGCAGTTCGCTCTGCTCTTATCCCGCCTGCAGGATGGCTTTGTCGTCGCACCCTGGGAGGATCGGCAGCCGGTTCATCGTGCCTTGGACCGGTGGGCTCCCCTACCCTACGGCGTATATCGCATCGGAAGCGAGGAGTACCGGGTCGTGCCTCACCCGCGCCTGCGGCTGGAGATGGTGGACGCCTGGCCCCTGGAGCGAGTGATCCCGTGGCGGGGAGGCCGGATGTTGGGCTACAAAAAGGCCGGGCCGTTTCAGGTGATCATCGGCCGGCGTACCGTGGAGGCCACCCCCTACGTCCGCTCTCACCGCGACAGGCTGTACGTGTGGGTTGGAGAGGTGCCTACCGGTCAAAAGTTTGCCGTTGACGGCCGTCTGCGACCCGAGTCGGCCGGTGCCGACTGGCAGATTGCGCTGCGGTTGGCTTCCGCCGAGACCGACCGGCCCGGTCTGTCCGTCGTCATCACCCGGCTGGTGCTCTACTACCCTGATCGCCCCCATCAACCCGTGCAGGTTTGGGTCAGCACCGGCTATAGCTACGATGACACGTTGCGCGAAGATGGCGTGCGTCGTTTCCACCTTCACCGACGCCTGGTCATCTCTCTCGATGTCTTCGACACACCCGTCGAGGTCGGCGTGACCGTAGGCGACGAAACGGTGCTGCACCAGGTTCTTGAGCCCGAGCCGCATTACCTGTTCTCGGTCGTCAACCGGGAACGGGTGCAAGCGCGGGGCGTGGCAGACCTGGGCGACCGCGAATACGTGCTGTTCACCCGTGGCACCTCGCCGCCCCAGGCCGGCCCCGGTGTGAGCGTGGAGCCTTGGCCCGAGCCTTATGGCCCGTACACGGTCTACCGGGTGAGATGGGAGGACGCGGATCATCCCTTTGACCTGCGGGTGGGGGCAGCCCACTGGTCTTTCCAGCGCCGGCGCGAGTTCGCTGTGATACTCGACTCCAAACCGGCGCTTGCTCACCTGCGGCTCAAGCCACATCAATGCCTGCGCTTTGAAGACTTGTCGCTGCGGTTGTACAGCACGTTCGACCTGACAGCAGCCGCGCTCGCCCTGGAAGTGTATGGCGAGGAGGGCTTGTTGGGGCGGGTTGCCCTCTCGCCCCACGTCAGCGCGGCGGGCACGGCCCACTTTTTCGACGTTGACCCCGCCCTCTGGCAAGAAGTAGAGGCACTCACAGCGGGGCAGCATGGCCGATACGTCCTACGCTTCTGTGACGGCGAGGCCGTGCTGGGTGAGCAGGTGCTATCATTGATGCCTGCGCTGAGCCTGGTGGGATGGGACGATGTTACTCCTCACCACGAAACAGAGCCATTGGAGGTAACTCTCGCCTCACCGGACTGCCCGATCTGGAATCCAGACACCCGGCAACCAGAAACCCAAG
>JAJRXB010000497.1 GCA_024276515.1 Chloroflexota bacterium | reverse complement strand
CGAGGCGTTGCGGGCCGAGCGCAACGCCGGCTCCAAACGAATCGGCGCGCTGATGCGGGAGGGCCGCCGCGACGAGGCCGAATCCCTGAAACAACGCATGGGCCAGATCGGCGACCGCATCACCAGGTTGGACCAGCAATTGCGCCAGGTGGAGACCGATCTGCGCGAGAAGTTGCTGTGGGTGCCCAACATGCCCCACGAGAGCGTGCCGGTGGGGCCGGACGACAGCCACAACGTCATCATCCGTCAGGAGGGGGAGCCCAGGACCGCCGAGGACTTTGGCTTTGAACCTTTACCCCACTGGGACCTGGGCCCCGTGCTGGACATCATTGACTTCGAGCGCGGGGGCAAGCTTTCCGGCAGCCGATTCTACGTCCTCAAGGGGATGGGCGCCCGGCTGCAACGGGCACTGATTCAGTGGATGCTCGACTATCACATCGAGAAGCACGGCTATACCGAGATCTACCCCCCATTTATGGTGCGCCGGGAGATGATGGTGGGTGCAGCCCAGTTGCCCAAGTTCGAGGAAAACATCTATCGCGACGCCGAGGAGGACTACTGGTTCATCGGCACGGCGGAGATTCCGCTGACCAACCTGCACCGGGACGAGATTTTGGACGCCGATCAGTTGCCCCTCTACTACGTGGCCTACAGCGCCTGCTTCCGACGGGAGAAAATGAGCGCAGGCCGGGACGTGCGGGGCATCAAGCGTGGCCATCAGTTCGATAAGGTGGAAATGTACAAATTCGTCCCACCTGAGACCAGCTACGATGAACTGGAGCACCTGGTGTCGAACGCGGAGGACATCTGCCGCGAGTTGGGCATTCCGCACCGGGTGGTGCAGATGTGCACCGGCGACCTGGGCTTTGCGGCCGCCAAGAAATACGACATCGAGATGTGGGCACCGGGTTGTGGCGAATGGCTGGAAGTGAGTTCCTGCTCCAACTGCACCGACTTCCAGGCACGTCGGGCCAACGTCCGTTTCCGGCGAGAGCCGGGGGCCAAACCGGAGTTCGTCCACACCCTCAATGGCTCTGGGCTGGCGTTGCCCCGGGTGATGATCGCCGTTATGGAGAACTACCAGCAAAAGGACGGCACCATCGTCGTGCCCGAAGTTTTGAGGCCCTACATGGGAGGGATTGAAATCATCGCATAGATGGTCTTCGGCGATGGTGAAGGTTTCGTTGCGGGCCGTGCCGGGCACGGCCCGCAACGGCATTAAGCGTACCAGTCGGCGCGGGTCAGTGGCAGACGGCTATCGCCCTGGTCGGGCTTGACCAGCAAGGCTTGATAAACGTTGAGCCGTCCCACGCTGAATCCGTAGGCCGACCCAGACATGAAGAGCCGCCACACGCGATAGGTAGGCTCGTCCACCACCTGCAACGCCTGCTCGTGGTGGGCTTCCAGGCGACGGACCCAGTGACGCAGGGTGAGGGCGTAATGCTCGCGTAGACTCTCCACGTCCCGCACTTCGAAGCCGGCCTCTTCGGCGTGGTGCAGAGTCACGTTGATGGGCACCAATTCGCCGTCGGGGAAGACGTAGCGGTCGCTAAAGGTGGGGCCTTTGGGGAGTGGGTCGGTGGCGCGGCGGGCGATGCCGTGGTTGAGGAAGGCTCCTCCGGGGCGCAACAATCGCCACGCCTGCCGAAAGTAGACCGGCAGCAGGGCTTCGCCCACGTGCTCGAACATGCCCACGCTGACCAGCTTGTCGAAACCCTCCGGTTCGTCCAACTCGCGGTAGTCGCGCACCTCTACCCGGCAGCGGTCGCCCAACCCGGCCTGGCGAATGCGTTCGTTGGCCAGTTCCGCCTGCGGACGGCTGAGGGTGATGCCCAGCGCGTCCACGCCATAGTGTTGGGCCGCGTGTATCACCAGGCCGCCCCAACCACAGCCGATGTCGAGCAGGCGCTCGTTGGAGCGCAGTCGTAGCTTGCGGCAGATGTAATCCAGCTTACGTTCCTGGGCCGTGTCCAGGTCCTCGTCGGGGCTGGCGAAATAGGCGCAAGAATAGACCATCCGCCGGTCGAGCCACAAGGCGTAAAAGTCGTTGGACACGTCGTAGTGATAGGTCACCGCCTGCCGGTCGCGCTCAACGGAGTGGGGCTGACCGCTCAGGGTGGCGGCCCGTCGTCCATCCCCGCTGTGCTCCCGCTTGCCGGGCAGATGAAGCAACTCCCACCCCATGCGCAGACGGGTGGTCAGGCTCCAGTCCAATCCCATCAAGTAGTCGGCCACGGGGAAGGTGGCTTCGATATCCCCTTCGATGTCGAAATCATCGTAAACGTAGGCCTCGCCCAGACACAGGTCGGTGGTGGTGTCCCGGAACATCTGCCGCAGAGCGCCGGGGTGCTTGAGAATCAAGGTGAAACGGGGTGAGATGGTCTCGGCTGGCCACTGACTGCCATCCCACAGACGGACGGAAAAATCGCGCGGATGGTAGTCGCCCAGCAGGGCCTGGAGGAACGCCAGAGAGTGAGCAACTGCTTTGTCTGTTGGTTGGACTTGAGTTGTCATCGTTCTACCTCCTCCGACAGAAAAACCCTTCATCAATTTGGGAGGGTGTGAGTCTTTTAGAGTTGTTCCTAAATTCGTGCTGAGGTGACAGTCACTTTTAGCCCAATGATCAGGTCAAAAAATCACCCCGTTTTTTGCGCCAGTTCGAGTGACTGTCACCTGCTTTTGCTTATAGTATACACCAAATTTTTATCCTCAGGAACAACATCTGTCACCGAGTTTTAGTGACAGTACTTACGTAGGTAGTTTAGGTTTGTAGTGACGACTTCCCTGGCCTGGCGGTAGGACAGGCCAGGGAAGTCGTTACTACGGACCCTATTTCTGTGCTCAACTACGTAAGTACTGTTAGTGACAAATGCAACGTCGTATTAGCGTTGACAAATCAGGCCAGGTCAACTATACTTGATGCAGAGAAACTTGACATAGGTCTGGGGCGACGCTTCACGTCCAGCCGAAAACCTTCGGCCTGGCGAAGGTTCATCTTTAACCTTCGCCGGGTTCCTGGGTGGGCACTGATACAGGAGGCACGGCGATGGCAATTGAATACCCGGACATCATCAGCGAATATCTGGTTGCCACTGAGCGATATGAAAGCGATGGGGTGCAAATCGTTCCTTACCTGGAGCCGGCCGAGGTCCCCATCGGCGGATCTACGACCCTGGCTCTGCTGTTGCAGAGCGCAGTCGATGTGCCTGTCGAACTTACTTTCAGACCCGAATTGCCGCAGACTGGCCGTTTCAGGGGGACACCAATGCTCACCGTCGGCGAGGTGGAGTTGCACGCGAAACTGGAGCCGGCTCAGGTGGGCACATTGTTCGTGCCGATGAAGACCACTCCCCAGGCGAGGGAAGGGCGGCACGAAATACGGCTAAACGTTTCGGTCAAGGCCGAGAAGCGAGGTAGCCGTGTTCGTCCCACCAGGACGGACGGCCGCTTCCGCAGCAATTTGATTGATGACGTGGTTGGGTTGGATCTGGCGCGAGTGTTGGGTGTGCCGTTCAGCGTCAAACCTGCTCGCAAAATCAGCCTGCCTGTCACCATCCAGGGGCAGGCCGAAACCGACGATGAAACGACAGATATGACGGCCAAGTTCGAATCGCTCTGGACACTGGAGGACGCCAAACGCCAGAGTGAAGCGCTTCGGGAGGTGGCTCATCGGCGCGCGTCCATTGCCGACCGATTGCAAACGGAGCCGGTCTTCGTGGCGCTTTTCGCCGAGGGGCAGAAGTGCTTCGCCGACGCCGGTGTGCCTTTGCGCATCGGTGAGGCAATCGCGCTGGGGAAAATTTTAACCTACACCACCCGCTACTTTCTGGCGAACAGTGATCTGCAAGATGGTCTGCTGGTGCCTGTTTGGGAATTGGCCAACCGGTACGAACTGCCGACGACCGATCCCCTTTGGGTTCTGCGCAACGTTGGCTTCTGGCACCTGCTGCGACTGAGTGTGGCTCTGAGCTTCGGGCTGCTGGCCCAGGCTTTGGGACGCCAGCCGTGGAGCGTGGAAGAGCGACGGGCCGTCATATCCCTCGTCTCCGACACGGTCGAAGCGGCCGAATTGCTTCCCCCCGAGTTCCTTTACATCCCTCTCCTCATGGCAGCAGCTTACATCTCCCACCACATTCGTCTGGACGACGAGGACGTCAGACACAGTTTGATGCTCTTGCAGAAAGCCAAGGCGGCCCGCGCCGACGTCTTTGCCGACCCCGACCTGGCCGAAGCCAATCAGATATTCGACCGCTTGATAAAGGTGGCACTGCAACGGCGATAGAGCAGAGGCGACGCCCACGGCGTCGCCCCTGCTCAATTGCTCATCTCGCCTTAAGCTCGGCCAGTCGTGCGTGCGCGTCGGCGCGGGTTGTCTCTGCTGCCTGACGCGCTTCCTCCAAAACTCCCTCAAATCGTCTCCGAAACCATTCCTGAGTCTCTGGCCCCGGCTTCGGAGCAAACAACAGCGCGATCATTCCACCCAAGACCACGCCAACGATGAAACCGGCCAGAAAGTTGATCAGTCGCATCATTTTCTGTGCCTCCTCCGAGAGAATGATTGGATATTATTGCCGATAAAATTTGTGTCGCTCATATTGGAATACAGTGCTGGGTAGGGGCGAGGCATTCCCGACATTGTGTCCCGGGAGACCGATCTCCGTGATTGACCGCAGCCATTTGCCCGACGGTGGCTCCTCTGGAATGCCTCGCCCTTACTGCCGGGCCTGAGCGCACACTATGCCAATATGAGCGATTTGTGTTATTCGTCTATTCGCGCCAGAGGGAAAGGCTAGAATCCCGTTTTGGGCTTGCAACTTGCCGTCGCAAAAGGAGATTCTTCGTCGCTTCGTACCCCGTACGGGGCACTTCGCTCCTCAGAATGACATTTATCAAAATCAGGTTGATGTAGTAGTAGTAGCGACTTTAGTCGTTTTGGCTCAATAATACCTGCAATTAACGACTAAAGTCGTCACTACGAGTATTTTTCAGACACGCTCTCAGAATTTGCTCCCGCAGGGCGGCGATGTTGGCCGCCACGCTCGTTTGGCGGTTGAAAATGCCCGAGCCGACGACCAACGCCGTGGCACCGGCCGCGACGATTTCGGCGGCGTTGTGCGTTTTGATGCCCCCGTCCACTTCCAGGGTGACCTCTTTCAACCCGCGCTCGTCGAGCATCCGGCGCAAGCGAGCGATTTTGGCCGTGCTGCCGGGGATGTATGACTGCCCCCCAAAGCCTGGGCTGACCGACATCACCAGCACCAAATCCACGTCGGGCAATATTTCTTCCAGCGCGGTCAGCGGCGTGGCCGGATTCAGGGTGACGCCCGCCTTCACGCCCAACTCTTTGATCTGCTGGATGGTGCGATGCAGATGGGGGCAGGTTTCCACATGGACGGTGAGGACGTTGGCGCCGGCCTCGGCAAAGTCTGGGATGAGCCGCTCCGGCCCCTCGATCATCAGGTGCACGTCCAGCGGCAGATCGGTGATGGGCCGCAGAGCGCGGACGATAGGGGGGCCGATGGTCAGGTTGGGAACAAAGTGGCCGTCCATCACGTCCACGTGAATCCAGTCTGCGCCGGCGGCTTCTGCCTCTTTTACCTGCTCGCCCAAACGGGCGAAGTCGGCTGAGAGGATGGACGGCACAATCTTGACCCTCATCGTGCTCGCTCCAAAAGCAAAGTTCCTTTCCTCCTGCGCGTGCCCCGCTAAACATGAGCGATGGCTATTTCTGCAATTTGCGGTTGGCCCTGGCTATGAACCCGTCTACTTCTACCAACACCCGCTCGTGAGTCCCCCGGCCAATCTCCTCCACGTCGTCGTGGGCGACGACCTGGAATTTGAGACGGCGTCCCTGAGCCTCGACGAGAGCAGCGCGAACCTTCACCTTCAGCCCTACCGGCGTAGGGGCGATGTGTTTGATGTTGATCGCCACGCCCACCGTCGTAAATTCCGGCGGCAGGTGATCGGCCAGGGCGGCTACGGCTGCTGCCTCCATCAAAAGCACCAACTCGGGTGTGGCCAACACGTCAACTGTCCCGCTGCCCAGTCGCCGTGCCGTTAACGCTTCGGTGACCTGACGTTTTATCGTGCCCGACAGGCCAGGTGTGAGTTTGGGGAGTTCGGTCATCGTTACCTCGAGGTGGCTCGGTCGGCCTGTCCCGGTATGGGGCCTGCCCCGCCGGGACGGGACACCGGCCGGCCGGCACGGGGAGACCGGCTACAGCGACGGTAAGCGCTCACCCCCTCCCCCAACGAGGGGGAGGGCTGGGGTGGGGGTGGCGGGGACGCCGGAGAAACACTCTGCATCCGGGACGGAATCTCTCTCCGGGCGAGATGCCACCCTCCCCCGACCCCTCCCTGCCAGGGGGGGTGAACGCTTACCAGCGATGTTGAAGTCCGGTTACAGGTATCTCCGCACGCCCAGCAATTCGTAGACCTGTTCCATAGCCTGGCGACCCTTAACCTGGATGGGCTCCAGGGCGCGCACTTTTACCCGGCCTTTCACCAGTTCGTAGGTGGAGCTGCTCAAAAGAATCTGCCCTCCTCTGGCGCTCTCCTGCAACCGTTTGGCCAGGTTCACCGCGTCGCCGATGGCGGTGTATTCCATTCGATCCTCGGCGCCCACGTTGCCCACCACCGGCTCACCTGTGTTGATGCCTATGCCGACGGTCAGGCGGTCCTCGTCGGGCACGTGCCGCAGATGGTCTTCGATGGCTTGTTTAAAATCCCAGGCGGCGAGCACTGCCCGCCACGCGTGCTCGGCGACAGGGCGCAGGGGGGTGTTGAAATGAGCCATCACCGCATCGCCCAGATACTTGTCGATGATGCCCTCGTGCCGGTCCACGGCGGCCGAGGCAAAGGCGAAGTATTGGTTGATGACCTCCACCACCTTTTCCGGGTCGGACCGTTCGCTATAGGTGCTGAAGCCCCGGATGTCGGCGAAGAGGGTGGTGATCTGCTGGCGTTCGCCGCGCAATTTGAGCTCCGACAGGTCGTCGGGCAGGTTATCCACCAATTGCGAAGGCAAGTAGCGTTTGATCATCGCCCGCTCGCGCTCGAATCGCTTTTTCTCCGTCAGATCGTCCACAACGATGGCCACTCCCAGGGTGGCATCTTGCGCGTCGCGGAGCGTCGACATATTCATGCTCAGGTTGACGAGGCCGCGTCCGGGCAGGTTCACGTCAACTTCGTAGCCGATGTAACGCCGCCGCCGGCGCTTCACGTCCTCCACCAGCCGCGGCAGGGGAGTGCTCTCCAGGGAGGAGAGCACCTTGTGGTAGCTGTGGCCGATGGAGCGGCTGGCCGACACACCCAAAATGCTCTCGGCGGCACGGTTGAAGAGGGTGATTTTGTCCTGGATGTCGGTGGTGATGACGCCGCTGGCGATGGACGCGAAGATGTTGTCCATCAGGTTTTTCATGTTGGTGATCTCGTCCAGGTTGCGCTTGACGCTCTCGAAGAGGCGGGCGTTTTCGATGGCCACCGCAGCCTGGTCGGCGATGGCCGCCAGCAGACGGCGGTCCCCTTCGGAGAAGAGGCCGGTTTTGATGCGATTGTCGGCGTAGATGACGCCGATGATTTTGCCCTTCACCCGGAGGGGGACGCACAGGATGGAGCGCAGGCTGTAGCTGACGACGCTGTGCTGGGCGCTGAAGCGGGGATCGGCCTGGGCGTTGGTGGTGAGGATCGGTTTGCCCTCTCGAGCCACCTGATTGACGATGCTGCGGCTGATCTCGAACGAAGAGCCGGCGATGGTCTCGCGGTCCATGTTGCGAGCAACGCGGAAGGTGAGGTCGCCGGTTTCGTCGTCGATGAGCATCAGGAATCCTCGCTCGGCGCCGGTGACCTGGATGATGAGGTCCATCGTCAGGTTGAGGACTTCGCTCAGGTCGAGGGTGGAGTTGACAATCTGACTCACGTTGTAAAGTGCTGTCAGATTTTCGTGCTCTCTCAACTGGGCGGTGAGTCCCTGACTCATATCCTCCAGCGAAGCGTTGAGTTGCGGGAGCAACTGCCCCAGTTGACGGATGATGTTGGCCACCGCCACCGTGCTGGCCAGGGTGTCTTGCAGCGTTTGATCTTTGCCAGCAGGAATCCGCTTGCCCAGCCGGGTGAGGATGCTCTGCTGGCGGGCCAGAGCGTCGGCAAAGTTGTTCAGGCTGGTTTGCAGCGCTTTGATCTCGCCCTGAACTTTGCTCAGTTTTTCGTGTGGCGGGGTCTCTGCCATAGTCGGATACCCGATGTCAGTAATGCCTATTACTACAACCGCACTTCCTATTTTGAGGGGGCAGAAGGTGACAGTCACCTGGGGCACGGTTGTAGTACTATTCGCTCCAATAAAAGGTGCGCGTGTCGCTGGGGGGACTCAGGGCCAGGTCGAGTTGGCCGGAGCCGGGCGCGGTGTTGGCCCGCCTGACGGTGACCCACCAGTAGAAGCGGTCGTTGCCCGCTTCACCGAAACCGGCCTCTATCGGCACTCGCCACTGGGTCTCTTTCACTGCATCCCCCCAATATCGAGGCTCTTCGCCCACGTAGTGCATCACGGTCACGTCGTAATATTCGTCACTGGCAAGGGTGCCAACCTGCTCCCATTACAGCAGGACGGGGGTGAATTCACCCTGAAAAATCGCTTCGTTCTCCGGGCCAACCAGGATGGGCGCAGCGTATTTGTAAACCGGAGGGGGAGGCGGAGTTTCACCGGGTTGTGGAGTCGTCAACGGCGTCCCACCGCTCAATCCTCGCAGCACCTCGGCCCGGCGCGAAGTTGCGTCGAGGGGGTCTGTCCTGTCCAGCGCCAGGGCCTGCTCAAAGTCCGAGAGGGCGCCGGCCAGATCACCCGCCTGCTGGCGGATGTTGCCCCGCGTCACCAGCGCGGCGTAAAGCATACGGCGGGCGTTGCCATTGGCGTAGTCTGGCTCGGCGGTCACGACGGGGGTCAGTTCTCGGATTATGGTGTTCCAGTCTTCCAACGTCTCGGCTTTCAGGGCCAGGAGAAAGCCGTTGGCGTGGGTTTGTTGGGCAGCCAGGGTTTGGTCGTCCGGGCAGACGGCCATACCGATCTCGAAATCCTTCAGCGCCGCTTCGATGGGGTCAGGGCCGGACGTCTCGGTGTAAGTGTTCACCTGACTCTGTCCGCGTTGGAGATAGGCCTCGCAGAGCAGACGTTGCACCTCTGCCGGGCGACACGCGGCGTCGGTCTGGCGCAGGCGACTCAGGGCGTCGATGGTCTCGTCCCAGCGACCGTCCAGATAAGCTGTCTGGCCCCGGTTGAACAATTGCTCAAGGGCGCGGTTGGCCTCTGCCTGCTCGCGCAGAGCGTCGGCGTCCTGGTAGCCGGGGTCTGCGGCGAGAATGGTATCGAGCAGTTCGAGAGCTTTGTCCCAATCGCCGGCCTGAAGTGCCGTCTGCGCCTCGCGGTAGATTTGATCCAGGTCGTCGTTATTGTCAAAAAGACTGCCGGTCGGATTGGCAGCGCCGAGGCCAGAGCTGCCCTGGCTGAGAAAATAAGCCCCGGCGGCGATGCCCAGCAAGACGAACAGCAAGGTCAAGATGGGCGCAACCCGTTGCAGGGTTGCCCGCGCCCAGGCCAGCCGCCTGGGACCAGATCGCAGGTGATGTTCCGCTTCGGCCAGCAGTGTTTGAGTTTCCTTGTACCCGGGCGACAACTGTTGCACCTGACTCAAACAGCGGACGGCTTCCTTCCACTCGCCGGCCTCAATGTGGGCGATTCCTTCGGCGTAGAGACTGGATACGCTTTGGGCCACGTTGGCCTTTTGCTGGGCCGTCCGGGCCTGCTCCAGCAAAACGGCGGCGTCGCGGTAGTCCGACTGGATCAGAATGACCTCGCTCAGTTCGTCCACTGCCTCTTGCCAGCGCCCCCCCTCCATGGCACGACGGGCCGCCTGGTAAAGGGCGTCCAGCCGGGCCTGACGGCCGGCGTTGACCAACTCTTTTGCGGCCTGGGTGTGTTCTGGGTCTAGCTTAATGACCTGATTGAGAAGGTCAACCGCTTGTTGCCAGTCTTCCCGCTGGATCGCGTTCTGGGCACGCTGATACAACTCCCTAGCCATAGCCATCCGATCAGGGACGGCCGCTGTCGGGGCCCCGATGGCGTCGGGCAGGGGACGGCCCTCCAGGATACAGGCAGTCGCCTCGCGCAGGGCGGTTGGGGTTTGAAAGCGATCTTCAGGTCGCTTGGCGATCATGCGGTGCAACAGCACTTCGATTGCTTCGGGAATCTGACTCCCTGCCAGGTTGACGGTGGGTGGCTCGCTGGCGATGTGTTGGCTGATGATGGACCACGGACTTTTGGCGTCGTAGGGGACACGCCCGCTGAGCATTTCGTAAAAAACGATGCCGGCGGAGTAGATGTCGGACCGGATGTCCACCTCTTCGCCCATCGCCTGCTCGGGGGAGATGTAATACGGCGACCCGACGAATCCCGACTGGGTCAACGAGGGCAACATCCGGGCGCGGGCGATACCAAAGTCCAGAACCTTCAGCATCCCGTCGCCGGTGATCATCAGGTTTTGGGGCTTGATGTCGCGGTGGACGATGCCGTGCAGGTGAGCGTGCTCCAGGGCGGTGGCGAGCTGGTCAACGAGCTGCAACGCTTCACGCCAGGACAGGCTGCCGCGCTCGTCTATGATTCCGCGCAGGTCCTGCCCCTCGATGTATTCCATCACCAGGTAGTGCACGTCGCGGGTTGCCCCATAGTCCAGCACCCGCACAATGTGTTGATCAGACAGGGTGGAAGCTAGCTTGGCCTCGCGGTTGAAGCGTTGAATATAGGCAATGTCTTCGCTAAATTGAGGGTAGAGAACCTTGACAGCGACCAGACGCCCTTCGTTGATATCTTCGGCCAGGTAAACCCAGGCCATTCCCCCGCTACCAACTTCGCGTAGAATTCGATAGCGGTTGCCGAGAATCTTTCCGATCACTTTGTGCTCCGCTGCACTGTCTGGCGATGACAGACGGTTGGGGAATGTGAGTGCCGCTGCGTGAGTGCATCCGGCAGACGATTATACCCTACTTTGCTACCTCAGGCAAAGGTTAAGACGACTCGGATATTCTAAACTTTGCCAGAATCCAGTATAGCATCAAATGGGGGAGGGGGCGGTTACAACTTCGTTACAGTTGATTTAGCTCAGCGCGGGTTTCGCCACCGCAGATCCGGCTGGCAGGGCAGGTGTTGGATCCGCCACAGCCAACCGACCGGGTAGCCGATCATTTTGGCTACGTCGCCCGTCACCCGGATGAGGGGGACCCAAAGGATGGCCTGCAATCGCTGGCTCCACGTCAGGGGGCGGAGCAGCGGCCACAGGCGACGGTAGGGCGTGCCGAGGAGGCCAACCATCCCCAGGCCGGCCCCCACGCCCCACCACCAGAGACTCACCCGCCAGCCTAGAATCAGCAGCAGGGGGGCAGCAACCAGATAGGTGAAGTAGCGGATGGCGTGGCGTGTTCGCCACAGGTCGGCTTTGCCGTCGCCCCGGGCGTATAGATAATATTGCTTGAAGAAGCTCCGAAGATTGCTCCGGGGACGAAAATAGGCCACCGCCTGGGGAGCAAAGGTGAAGGGATGGAACAAATCGCGCAGGCGAAAGTCGAAGATCAGATCTTCGCAATAGTCAAGCCATTCGGGATAGCCGCCGCTGCCCTCCCACGCCGCCCGGGTGAAGGCAATCGACCGGCTGGAGGGGAGGAAGCGGTCCGGCTTGACGTCGGAGAGGGTGGGCAGCACCGTGGCCCCCATCGCGATCTCAAACACGCTGTGGGGATCGGGGAGGAAGAACCCGGCGACGACCTGGGGTGGGTTTTCCGATTCAAAAGGGGCGACCAACTCTGCCAGCCAGTCCGGTGACAGCCGGACGCCGGCGTCGGTGCTGGCGATGACCTCGCCCGAGGCGGCGGCGACGGCCACGTTGCGCCCCCGAGAGATGTTGGCCCCCGGTTCGACCAGGACTCGCAGCGGCAGCCGACCCTCGTCGGCATACGATTGCAAAATCGCCACCGTGTCGTCGGTGGACCCGCCATCCACGACCACCACTTCGTCGGGCGCGCGCGTTTGCGCCGCCAGCGAGTCCAGCAGCCGACGAATAGCCGGTCCTTCGTTGAGCACGGTGATGATGACGGAGACTTTCATCGCGTCGGCAAGGTCCTTTTTTGGGGGTGAGAAACCCGTTCTCTGGCGATTTTGTTCTCATGCAGACTTCGGAAGTCCCCCGTTGAGCATTTCGCAGGCAAATAAGCTCAAAATCGCGTCAAAGGCTGCTGGACAGAATGCCCTTGAGACTTCCGAAGTCTGATGGCCAGGTGATAACAACTGCACGCGAATTATACCGTATT
>JAJRXB010000030.1 GCA_024276515.1 Chloroflexota bacterium | reverse complement strand
GGAGAAGGCTGTGCAGTGCTCTCTATGTAAGCGTTCAGCGGGGCAGCCCGCGAGTGGCTCGGTCGGAGACCGGCCACAGCCTGGCCTCCGCTGAACAGTTACCTCTCTATCAGTGCTTGCCTATTATATCGAAATTTGACCTCTATGACAAGGGACGATTGGAAAACGAGAAAGCCCGACCCCACCGAAGTTACATTGACAATTTGTCCAAAAGAGTGCATAATAGTTATGGTGAGCTAAATGAACACTGCTTGGTCATCTGAATGAATCCGGAGGGCTATGGATCAGGTCAGCTTGCGCGATTACTGTGACGAGGCCAGGTCGTCCATCCAATCTGGTGAGTTCGACAGGGCCGTAGCCATCACACGCCACATCCTGCGCCATTACCCCCGACACGTCGAAAGCTACCGGTTGCTGGGGCAGGCTTTGCTGGAGGCGGGCAACCACCGGGAGGCGGCCAAACAATTCCGGCGCGTGTTGAGTGCCGATCCAGAGGATGTGACCTCGCGCGTTGGGCTGGCCAGGATTCACGAAGCCGCCGGCGACCTGGACATAGCCATCTGGCAGATGCGACGGGCGTTCGATCTCTCGCCCAACGATGCCGACCTTCGCCAGGAACTTCAACGATTGATCGACGCCCGATTGGGCGAACCAGCACAGATCGAAATCACCCGGGCAGCCCTGGGACGTATTTATGCCCATAGCGGGCTTCACGCCAAAGCCGTCCAGGAATTTAAAGCGGTGCTGGCCCAGGAACCCGACCGGTTCGACGTTCAGATAGGATTGGCCGAAGTTTTGTGGCGGTCGGGACAGCATTTGGAAGCGGGCGAACTCTGTCATCACGCCCTGAAAAAGCATCCCCATGCACTCAAGGCCAATCTCATCGTTGGCGCACTGTGGCTCGACAGCCGCCAACCGGACGAAGCAGAATCGTACTTGCAATCGGCCCAGGCGCTTGACCCGGAGAACATCGTCGCTCAGTCTCTCTTGGGTGAGAAATCACCGCTGACACCCCTCACGGTGACGATAGAACGACTGGGCAAAGTTGAGACAGAAGATGTGCAACTCAAACCTCCTCCAACGCTGCCGAGCGAGGGTGTATCCCCTCCACCAGAACTGGAACCGGCAATAGATTGGATGGGCGAATTGCACAAGGAGGAAACCACGCCCATGAGTGATGAAGAGCGAGCAGACGAAGAATATCAACTGCCCGATTGGCTGCAAGGCGTGGGCGACGACTTGCTGGAAGAAGAGGATGCCCAGACCGCAGCCTCCCCCGCCGCCAGTTCTTCTGCAGAAGAGGATGAAACCCCCGACTGGTTGCGCAGCCTGGTGTCACGCGGAGCGGAGTCGCAACAAGGGCCTGGTGACCTCCCAGAAGAGGAGAGAGAGCCGGGTGAGGCCTCTCCAACAGAGCCAGGCGATGCCCCCGATTGGCTACAAGAACTCCGCCCCGAAGTGACCGAGGGCATTTTGACCGACGCAGAGATGCCCGACCAGCCGGCAGACGTCGCGAGCGAGCTTCCCCTCGACGAAGCTCGGCCCGAAGCCGAACCCACCCCGGCGCCGACCGCCTCCGACGCCGGTCAACTCGATTGGCTGAGCGAACTGGAAGGGACAGAAGCAGAGGCCGGGGCGACAGAAGAGCCGACACCTTCACCCGAAGCGAGTGGAGAGGAAATCGAGTCAGCCCCAGCCCCCGTCGAAGAGCAAGCGCCCGAACCCCCGGTGCTCGAGCCAATCGGCGTCGTCGTCGAAGAATCGGAAGTGCCCGACTGGCTGCGCGAGATCTCCGCCGGTGAGCCCGTTCCGCCCGAGACCGCCGAGCCGACAGCGGAAGAAGCAGCCGGTGAGCCGGTGGCCGAGGCCGACGAGGGTCGCGCCCTGTGGGAGCAGATTCTGGCCGAGGAAGGGGTAGACCTGACGGCGGCCCAAGAGGCGCGCCCGCCAGAAGCCGAAGGCATGACCGCCGAAGAATGGTTGCGCAGCACGGCAGACCTGCCGACCACCCAACCCGAAGCAGCCCCCTCGGAGCCAGCCGCCGAACCTCCGCCGGCCGAAGTGCCCGAAACCGTCGAGGCAGAAGCAGAGGAAGCCGGCCTGCCCGACTGGCTACGCGATTTTGAAGAGCCAACAGCGGAAGAAGAGGCCCCCGAATTACCAGCCGCCGAGGTCGAACCGACACCTGGCGTCGAGGTCGAGGAAGAAGAATTGCCCGACTGGTTGCGTGAAGTCAAAGAGGCCCCGGCCGCCGAAGAAGCGGTGACAGCCACGCCGCCCATCCCCCCGTCGGGCGAAGCAGAAGCAGAGGAGGCCGAACTGCCCGACTGGCTGCGCGAATTGAAAGAGCCGACTCCCGAGGTCGAACCGGCGGCCGAAGTTGAGGGCTTGCCCGGCCCGGCAGAGGAATACCCGGAGGGCAAGGCAGAAGCACGAGAGACCGTAGAGGTTGACGTGGACGAAACTGGTCTGCCCGATTGGTTGCGCGAGCCTCCGGCCGAGACAGCAGCCGAGCCGCCAGAAGGCGAGGCCGAACCGGCGGTCGAGATGCCCGACTGGCTGAAAGCCCTGGAAGCCGAAGAAATGCCCCTGGCGGAACCGGCCACCGAGGAGCCCATCGAACTGGAGACCGGCGAAATGCCGGAGTGGCTGGGCGAAGTGATGGCCGAGGAATCCCTGCTGACCGAAGAGTGGCCCGAGTCAGAGGCCCCCACCTCACCCGAGGTCGAAGAGGCCGGAGTCCCCGACTGGCTGCGCGACCTCCGGGAAGGGGAAGAAGCAGGCGCTCTCGAACCTACCGCCGAAGCGGCAGAAGAAGCCCCGGCCGAGGTTGAAGCTCTCGAAGAAGGCAAGGGAGAAGGCGAAGCCCCGCCCGAACTGCCCGACTGGCTCCGCCGCCTGCGCGAGGGGGTCCCCGAGGAAGCCCCGCCCACGCCGGCGGAGGGCGAAGTCCTCGCAGAGGGCGAAGTCCTCGCAGAGGGCGAAGTCCTCGCAGAGGAGGAAGCTCCCCCCGTGGAAGTGCCTGCCGAGCCAGAGGTGGTCCAGCCCGAGGTGGGCGGCCCGGAATGGCTGGGAGAACTCGTCCGCGACGAAGAAACCCTGGCAGAGCTGGAAGAGCTGGAAGCAATCGAGGAGGAGCCGGCTGCCCCCGTTTCCGTTGAGTACATCGAGGCCGAAGAAGCCGAGGCCCCCGCCCCGGCACCGCCCGAAGCGGTAGAAGTTGAGGTCCCCGAGCCCGCGCCACCCCCTCCGACCGAACCGGTCATCACGCGCCACCTTGAACCACTCCGCGTGGAAGATCTACCCGAAGACGCGGCAGCCCGACTGGCAATGGCTCGTGCGGCGCTCAACGCCGGCGATTGGTCAGAGGCCCTGGTCATCTACGAAACACTGGTCAACGCCTCCGAATTACTGGACAGCGTGATCACCGACCTTAAGACCGGCACCAACAGATACCCCGACGACGCTTCGGGCTATCAGTTGTTAGGCGACGCCTGCATGAAAGACGGTCGCTTGCAAGACGCACTGCAGGCATATCGCACCGCGTTGACCAAACTGTAATCGTCGGGGCCCTCTGGCTCAGTGAAAAAAACAAGACCGGGCTTGGCGGCCCGGTCTCTTCACTTCAGACTTCGGAAGTCTCCCGCTGAGCACTTCGCAGGCAAAATAAGCTCGAAATTGCGTCAAAGGCTGCCGGATAGAGTGCCTCTGAGACTTCCGAAGTCTTATGCCTGAGTGACAACCTTCAAAATTTATTGATAGGAGAAACCCGTGGAACGAACACTAGTCCTCATCAAACCCGATGGCGTGCAACGCCAACTCGTCGGCCCCATCATCACTCGCCTGGAGCAGCGCGGGCTGAAAATCGTTGCCATGAAAATGATGCAGGTATCGCAAGAGTTGGCGCGCAAGCATTACGCCATTCACGAGGGCAAGCCCTTCTTTGAACCCCTCATCGAGTACATCACGTCCGCGCCGGTGGTAGCAATGGTCGTCGAAGGGCCCAGGGCCATCGAAGTCACCCGCAACACAATGGGCGCGACCAACCCGGTCAACGCCGCGCCGGGGACCATTCGCGCCGACCACGCGCTGGAAATCGGGCGCAATCTGGTCCACGGCTCCGACGGGCCCGAGACGGCCGTCGCCGAAATTGCTCTCTGGTTCGACGAGAGCGAGCTCCTCAGTTACCGGCGCGACGTGGATCGCTGGATTCTGGAATATTAGTCGGTTTAGAGTGCCCTCACAGGCGCGCCAGGCTGCTCAGCGCCAGCCGCACCTTCTCCTCCACCGGCTCCTGGCGCGCCTCTTGCGGCAGGGCGCGCAGGGCGGCCTGAGCCTCGGCCACGGAGTAGCCCAGAGAGGTGAGGGCGGCGATCACCTCGTTGTCGGCGTCGGTGATGGTGGGGCCGGCAGCCCACACGTCTTCGATCCCGATTTTATCGCGAAGGGCAAAAACGATTTGCCGCGCCTTTTTAGGACCGATGCCCGGCACCCGGGCCAGCAAGGCCGCCTCTTCGCGGGCGACCGCCTGCCGCAACGTTTCGATGGGCACGTGGGACAGGATGGCCAGCGCCACTTTGGGGCCAATGCCCTGTACCCCCAGCAGGGTGCGAAAGAGTTCCAACTCCTCTCGATCGGCGAAGCCGTAAAGGGTCATCTCCGTCTCGCGGACGTGCAGGTGCGTGTAAAGGGACACAAAGCCACCGTCCAACTGGTCGAGGAGGTTGGTCGGCACGTGAACCAGGTAGCCGACTCCGTTCACGTCCACCAGCAGGTGGTCTTCCCCTTTTTCGATTATCTCGCCGCGAATGCTTCCGATCATCGTTGCTACCATTCGTGATGGGTGAAACGTCAAATGTGGTTGGTTTTTTTACGTTTCACGTTTGACGCGAGACCCTCCCCCAGTTTTGTGGACAGGGGATTGCTTCGTCGCTACGCTCCTCGCAATGACATCCATAGAAATTTGGTTGCGGCCGGAGGCCGCGCTATGCCTGGTCCACCAGCGACTGCCAGCGGGCGGAGTGAAAGTGGCAGATAGCCACGGCCAAAGCGTCGGCGGCGTCGTCGGGGCGGGGAATCTCGTCCAGGCCCAGGAGGAGTTGCACCATACCCTGTACCTGCTCTTTGGGCGCGCCGCCATAGCCAGCTACCGCCTGCTTGACCTCGGCCGGCTTGTATTCCCGGATGGGCAGGCCGGCGTCGGCGAGGGCCAGCAGGGCCACCCCCCGCGCATGGCCCACCGCCAGCGCGGTGCGGGCATTTTTGCTGAAAAAAAGGTCTTCCACAGCCGCGCTTTCGGGCTGCCACTCAGCAATCAACGCCTGCAACCCACGATAAATCTGTTGCAGGCGTTGCGGTAACGGCTGATGAGAGGGGGTGGTGATGGTCCCGTAGACTACCAGGGTCAGGCTGTCTTCCTCGCCCTCGATGACCCCATAGCCAGTGATGGCCGTCCCTGGATCAATTCCCAAAACGCGCAAATCAACTCCCCTGGGGGTGGGGCCAGGGGCCAGGTCAGCGACCAGCCCCCCGGTCACACTACACCGTCGCCAAAATCTCCTCGGAGATGTCCAGGTTGGAGTAGACCCGCTGCACGTCGTCCAACTCCTCCAGGGCTTCGATCATGTTCATCACCTGGATCGTCTCCTTCTCGCCCAACGTCATCAGCGTTCTGGGCACCTGCGACAGTTCGGCGTCCTCGATGGTCAGGCCGCGCCCGGCCAGACTCTCGCGCACCCAGTGTAAGTCGCCGGGTGCGGTGTAGACTTCAACAAAGTCGTCGCTGATCTCCACATCTTCGGCGCCGGCATCCACCGCCATCATAAAGATGTCGTCCGGGTCTATGTCGTCGCGCGCGATGGTAATGTAACCTTTGGTGTCGAACATCCAGGTTACAGCGCCGGCTTCGGCCAGGCTGCCGCCGCTCCGGTTGAAGATACGACGCACCTCGGCGATGGTGCGGTTGCGGTTGTCGGTGACGCATTTCACCAGCAAGGCCACGCCGTGGGGCGCGTAACCTTCGTAGATGACCTCTTCCAGTTCGCCCCCTTCCAGTTCACCGGTGCCTCGCTTGATGGCCCGTTCGATGTTGTCTTTGGGCATGTTGGCGTTGCGCGCTTTTTCGATGGCCATACGCAGCGCCGGGTTGGCGCTGGGGTCGCCGCCGCCGTTGCGCGCCGCCACGGTGATTTCACGGGCCAGACGAGTGAAGAGCTTGCCCCGCTTCGCGTCTTCGGCTCCCTTTTTGCGTTTAATCGTTGACCATTTGCTGTGTCCCGACATTATCACACCCCCTCGCGCAGGGCTATAAAAAGTTTCATAATTACCTGAGGGGATTATACCACAGGCATTGAGATTTATGCCAGAGTGACCATCGTTTATCATTCGGGCGTGGCGAAAATGATCGAAGCGTAGTAGCGACTTCAGTCGCCAGAAACGACTGATGAAGATTAAGAAAATAAACAGGCAACGCCTGGGCCGGCCATTGCCTGAGAATAAATCCTCAGGCTGAAAGGGAAAGCCCGCTAAAGCAGGCTAAACCTCCGTGATTCTCGGCGAACATAGGGCGCTTTAGCGTCCTTGAGCTATTAGCCTGGAGCTTAAGCGAAGCACCCTGTGGGTTAGCTCAAGGCGACGGGGTGGCCAAACTCAGCGCTATGCCCGGAATAAATTCTTAACCTTCATAAGTCGTTACTACCAAGCCTTAGCCACACCCTTGTCACTCCAGCAGCGCCCGCAACTGGCGGGCGGTGTCTACCGCCTGCCCCCGAAAGTGGTTGTTGGCGTAAACGTACACCGTCTCGGCCACCGAGTCCAGGTGACGGATCTTGGGCACCCACTCGGCAAGTTCCTCCTGGGAATAACGGTAGTCGTAGCGCTCCCAGGCTTCCTCGTGGCGCCACCACTTGGCCGCGTTGCGGCCATGAAAGCGAACGTAGCCCACGCCGGCCGTCGCCTCGGCGATGGGCGGCAGCAGTCCCTTGAGCCGGGGTTGATCCACGCAGCAAAAGCCCAGATTCAACCGACGCAGCAAGTCAAAGGTGTCGTCGCGCACCCAGCCAACGTTGCGAAATTCAACCACGGCCGGCAGGTCCCCCAGTCGCTCGCGCACTTGCTTCAGGTAGTCGCGGTTCTGATCGGTGGCCTTGAAGGACCACGGGAACTGGATCAGCACACAACCGAACTTGTCCTGTTCGATCAGAGGGCGCAGCGCGTCTACAAATTGCACGAATTCCTCTGGCTTGTCCTCTTCTCGCTCGTGGGTCATTCCCCGGTAGGCTTTGACGGCAAAACGAAAGCCCGGCGGCACCTTGTCGGCCATCCGGGCCAGGGTCCAGGGATTGGGGAGACGATAGTAGGTGAAGTTCAATTCCGTGGTGTTGAACTCACGGGCGTAAAAGCTGAGCCATTCTTTTTTGTCCAGGTTGGCCGGGTAATAGGGGCCAACCCAGTCGTCGTAGCTAAAGCCGCTGGTGCCGATGTAGATCATTTGTCCCACTCTTCGCCTTCATCACTGTATTCGTCGTACTCATCGCTGCGACTCACCAGCACCTCACGCGGGCGGCTGCCCTCGGCCGGGCCGACGATGCCCTCCTCCTCCAGTTGATCCATCAGCCGCGAGGCACGCGGATAGCCGATGCCCAGCCGTCGCTGAAGGAAGGTGGTGCTGGCGCGCCCTGTGCTCACCACCAATTCGATGGCCTCTTCCAGCATGTCGTCCTTTTCTGCTTCGGCCATCAGCCCATCCCAGGGGCGGCTGACGGTCGGCAGCAACTCGCCGGCCGTCTCCTTCCAAAAGTCCACGACCTTGCGAATCTCCCCATCGGAGACGAAGCAGCCCTGCAAGCGCTGCAACTTGGGCGAGTCGGGGAGCATGAGCAACATGTCGCCGCGACCGAGCAGCCGCTCGGCGCCGGGCGTATCGAGGATGACGCGGGAGTCGATCTGGCTGGTGACGGCAAAAGCAATGCGCGCCGGGAAGTTGGCCTTGATGAGCCCTGTCACCACGTCCGTCGAAGGGCGTTGGGTGGCGATGACCATGTGAATGCCGGTGGCCCGCGCCATCTGAGCGATGCGGGTGATGTAGCGTTCTATCTCGTCTGGGGCCATCATCATCAAATCGGCCAGCTCGTCGATGACGAGGACGATGTGGGGCAATGGCTCTTCGTCCCGGCGGCGAGCGACCTTTTTGTTGTAGTCGGCAATGTTGCGGGCGCCGACGTCGGAGAATTTTTGGTAACGCCCGTCCATCATGCGGGTGATCCAGGCCAGCGCGCCCACCACCTGCTCGATGTCCACGATGACCGGGGCCAGCAGGTGAGGCACGCCGCTGAAGCCGGTCAGCTCGACCATTTTGGGGTCAACCATCAAAAACTTCAGTTCGTCGGGGGGGTGATCACACAGCAGGCCGGTGATGATGGCGTTGATGCACACGCTTTTGCCAGAGCCGGTGGCGCCGGCGATGAGCAGGTGAGGCATGGCCCCCAGGTCAACGGCCACCGCCGCCCCCGACACGTCCCGCCCCAGGGGGATGCGCAGGAACCCTTTTTCTTTGCGATACGCTTCCGATTCCAACACTCCGCGCAACGATACCAGCGACACTTTGCTGTTGGGGACCTCGATGCCCACCACCGGCCGGCCGGGGACGGGAGCCTCGATGCGGATGGGGGCGGCGGCCAGGGCCAGGGCCAGGTCGTTGACCAGCGAACTGATTTTGCTGACCCGCACCCGGTGACGGCGGATGGTGCCGTCGGGGCCGGGGCGCTCGACGTATCCGGGTTCGACGCCGAATTGGGTGACGGCCGGGCCAACGTTGATCTCCTTCACCTCGGCCGGCACGCCAAAGCCTCGCAGTGTCTCCTCGATGATTTGGGCCTGATAGCGGGCGTCGGCCTTGCGCGACGGGTCTTTGGACGACGGGACGAGCAGGTTGAGGGGGGGCAAATTCTTTTTGCGGCGGGCAGGTCGTGCCGGGGTCTCATCGGCCTCCGACCGGAGCGGCAGCTCTTCGATCTCAGGTCTGACTTTGGGTTTGCGCCCCCGCGAGCGTTTGCGCCTGGGAGGGCTTTCCTCTTCCAGGCCAAACTCTTCTGCCTGGCCCAGACGGTTCAGCCAGTCGGCAATCCGCTGCCCCACGCGCGGCATCCATCGGGCACCTCGGACCCAACCCGAAGCGTCGGCGGAGGATAGGCCCAACAAAAGTCCCAGCGCGGCCATAAAGAGCAGGGTCAGGATCGCCCCCGCCCCCAGTTTGCCTATCAGGCCCACCAGCAGAGCGTCGATCCCCCAGCCTACGATTCCGCCCCCCTCGCCCGCCCGGGCGGTGGCCAGCGGGTCGTCACCGCCGACTGCCAGGTGCAACAGCGACAGGCCGGTCACAAAGATCAACTCAACGCCGATGATCACGTCCCAGCGCAGAAG
>JAJRXB010000496.1 GCA_024276515.1 Chloroflexota bacterium | reverse complement strand
CTCGTGGACCAGCGTGCCAGGCAGAAAGACGAGGAAGAAGATCCACAGCGCCACCGTCGGGTGGCCGGTGATCAGGTAGGCCAATCCCTGCACGTGGACTTCGATCCAGCGTCGCAGCCCAAGCATCAGCAGGAAAATGACCATCAACCAGACGAGGGAAAGCCAGGGGTTCACTTATGGGGAAATAATCCTATCAGCAAGATCGGGATACACCTTGCAGAAATCCTTCTCGTTGAGCGTTGCCACTCGGTCGGCGTTTGCTTTTATAGCAGCGCGTACAATCAGCGCATCGTAGGTCGCGCCACCGACAATTCCCAGGTTGGATAGATGGTCTATGATCGCCGCGTAGTCCTGGTCAGATAGGAACACTACTTTAAAGGCATCGAGGACGTTACGTCGGATCAATTGTTGGGCAACTGTGGGGGGAATGGGTGGATGAACGGGTAGCGTGGTAAGAATGGCATAAAGTTCGGCCAGCGAATGGGCTGCGACAAGTCCGGTATTTGTGCCATCTTTTATTCTCTGTAGCCACGGCAACGCCCATTCGTGGGCCGGGTGAGCCTCGACCATAGCGGCTACCAAGACTGAAGTATCGAGAAGGATTCTCACAGGCCAACTCGCTGCAGGAGATCAAATACGCGGTGGTCACGCTCATGCCGTGTGATGTTGGTTAAGTCGCCGATGGGTTTGACCCTGGCGACCAACACCCCTCCTTTATCCACCAACACAGGCGACTCGGACTGGATGCGTAGACATACCCCTCCCCTATCCCCTTTTTCGACGATCAAAGTCATCCCCGGCAACAGCCCCAGACGAGCACGGATCGCTGCCGGTATCAAGATGCGTCCCAGTTCATCCAATGATACTTCGATTACCTGATTCATTCTCGTTACCCCGCAGGCAACTATTCACCTCAGCCGTAACTACCTACTCAGCCAGATGGAGCAAATCAGGTGCCAGGCACTTTCGGCGGATGTCTCAAAGCCAAAATTCGCCTGTATTCACGGCCACTTTTAGGCGAAAGGGCCCTGATAAGTGCCAGGCACCTAAAGCCTGGCTTACCATCCGAATCATTCCCCCTCTGATTCTACTGTAAGAGCATAGTTTCGGCAAGCAAGAGGCGGCGGATCCACCGCCTCGCGCGCTATACCGATTTCGGTTACCCGGACTGTCAGCTGGTCTCTCTGGTCGGAGTGCAACGCACTTGCTGTCATCTGGGCCTTGAGGCTTTGACGATGGCCACGAAGCTATCCGCCCGCAGGCTGGCGCCACCGACCAGCGCGCCGTCGATCTCGGACTGGACGGCGAAGTCGGCTACGTTGTCGGGCTTCACGCTGCCGCCGTATTGCACGCGGACCGACTGAGCCACTGCCTCGCCGTACATATCGGCCAGCGCGCCCCGAATGCTGAGACCGATGATGCGGTTCACCTCGGCGGGGACGGCGGCCACGCCGGTGCCGATGGCCCAGATGGGCTCGTAGGCGACCACGATGCGGGCAGCGTCCTCGGCACTGATGCCCTCGAAGGCGGCGCGCACCTGACCTCCAACAAAGGCGGCCGTCTCGCCGGCCCGGTTTTGCTCCAGGTTTTCGCCCACGCAGATGATGGGCGTGAGGCCGTGGGCCAGGGCGGCCCTGGCCTTTTTGTTCACCCCTTCGTCCGTCTCGCCGAAGTACTGGCGTCGCTCAGAGTGGCCCAGGATGACGTACTGGCACAGTTCGGCCAGCATCAATGGCGAGATCTCGCCGGTGAACGCGCCCTGTTCCTCGTAGTGCATGTTCTGTGCCCCCAGGCCGATGCCCGCCGGGCCGATGGCCTCGCGCACGGCAGCCAGGGCGGTGAAAGGTGGGCAGAGCACCACCTGGACGCCTTCCACGTCCATCACCCCCCGGCGCACGTCCCGGGTCAACTCCACTGCCTCGGCGATGGTTTTGTGCATCTTCCAGTTTCCGGCAACGATGGGTGTTCGCATTGGGTGTTTCTCCTTACCTATCTCCTCCGATAAACTTCTTTCCGATGTCCGATCAGATGAATTACGATAGTCTGCTCACCTTGAAGTATCTCGTATAAGATGCGGTAATCACCCGCACGAAGCTTGTAAAGTCCTGAGAGGTCACCGGTCAATGCCTCTGGTTGGATGTTATCCAGGTTTGCAGCCAGCCAATTGATGCGCTTAACAATCCGGCGACCAGCAGGTTTGTCCAGTCGCGCCAACTCTCTGGCAGCCGCGTCCAAGATACGGATGTGATACACAGTGGGTTACTCCAAGCCAAGTTGCTGTACTACATTTTCAAATGCTTGGCCCCGTTCTCCTTCTGCGACGGCTTTCTTCTGGCGCAAGAGTCTTTCGCGCACCGACTCTCTAATTTCCCACCCTTCGTCAGGGTCGCCGAGTATTTCCAACAGCTTTTGCTCGATTGACGCCTCAATCATTTCCTTAAGTTCTTCTCTGGTCATCTGAGCAACTGTATCAGCCATATACTGTTCTCCTTAGCCGCAATGCTTTTCGAGTGGCCCGTATCTTACCACACACGCTCACGCCTGGCAATGTCTCTCCAACGCCAGTTCAGCAGTCTGTTGCCAATCTTGCGGCAACGGGCTATAATGCAGGGAGGAGACAGTGTGCCCCGTGGATCTGGAGAGTGTCTGTGCAAAAAGGAGAATGCAACGTCTGAGGTTGCTTTGCGCACCCTCCCACCTGGCATCTCTTATGAAACAGTGGTCCGATTGGTAGCTGATGCACGCAATCGGGAAGCGATCCTGCAATCCACGATTCGGCGTTTTGAGCAACGCTATGGTGATTCCCTGGAGGCGCTAGAGGCCCGTTTGGACCGGGGTGAGGGCCCAGAGCATCCCGATTGGGAAGATTCCATCGAATGGCGTAACGCCGTGGAGTCCTTGCAACGCACCGCACCATCCCGGTCTTGCCAACTTCCCCCACCATTTGCACCGATCGGATGACCGAATTGAACCTTCAACGCTGACCGGCGATCCGAGCCACGATCTGGAGCAAGTCCGCCTCGAAATTGAGGCGATTCTTTCTTGAGCCTCATCCTGCCAGGCTTGCAAAATCCACCAACACCCACGCCCGGTCGCGCAGGGTGAACCCCATGTCCACCAGCCTCGCCTCCCCGTCACGGACGTTGACAGACCGTCGCCGCCCGTTCACCTGCGCCTCGAGCACCACCCAGCCCGTCGGCACGGTGAAGACCAGCCGACCGAAGTTCTCCCCCCGCTGCTCCACATGGACCACCAGCTTTTGCCGCCGCTCGCCCAGTTTTTGCCGGATCACGTCTGTCACTTCCACGCCCCCCGCCGCCAGGTGAAAGGTGGAGGTGAGCCAGTCGGGGCGGTCGGTGACGGGTTTGAAGAGGAGCAAAAATGTCTCGTGGGGGCGGTGGTGGGGGAGAGTCAGCGGTCCTTCCGTTTGGCCCAGATAACGCGCCCGCCACTGGTCGTAGACGTGGTAGCGTCCGGGCGGCAGACCCAGCGCTGCCGGTGTCACCGTGGTGGCCCGGGTGTGGTCGTCCCAGTTGATCAGACCGACCAGCCACCAGCGTCCCCAGGGGCGCTCGACGGGCAGGACGAGAATCTCCGGCAGGTCGCGCTCGAAGAAGTCGAGGGGGCAGGCGACCCGGTCCGTCGGGGGGAGCGTCCGGCGCAGCAGGGCCAGGCGCGAGGGGGGCAGATCGCCGACCGGGTCGCTATCGAGGAGCATGCCGCCGGTGAGGGTCAGGACGGTCGCCAGCGTGTGGGCCTCGTACCGGCTGAGTTGGGACTTGTCGCCGCGCGGGCGGGCCAGCAGGCAGTCGGGGTCGGCGAGCCACAGGCGGCGGTGGGTGAAGGCGCGGGCGACGGCGTTGCGCAGGGCGTTGGCCGCGCCCGGCGCCGAAAGGTCCCCTGCCGGCGATGGCTCCCAGGCGGGGGCCACGTCGGGGCCGACCCGCATGCCGTCCACCAGCCCGACCGCCGGTCCCAGGGGCGCGCCGCAGCCCAGCAAAAAGGCGTCGTCGCCGATGGCGTCGCGGATGATCGCCAGTCCGCGCCGCAGGGCCTGGGCACGGGTGGTGCGGGGGTCGTGTCGCCGGCCGGGGAGGGCCGCCGCAAAGAGAAAATCCACTTTGAAGGCGTCGTAGCCCCACTCCCAGCGCATGGTCTGGAAGGTGTCGCGCAGCCAGTCGGCGGCGCCGGGGTGGGTGGTGTCGAGGGCGTAGATGGCCTCGGAGCGGTGAGTCCAGGCGCGGACCGGCTCGCCGGTCTCGTCGCGGAGAACCCAGTCCGGGTGGTCGGCGAAGGTTTGCGAGGTGGCGGCCAGTCCAAAGGGGGCGGTCCAGATGCCGGGAATTCGCCCCTCGCGGCGGATGGTGGCGGCCACAGCCTCCATGTCGGTGAAGCGGTCGGGGTCGAGGGTCAGCCAGTCGCCGATGGCTGCCTGGTAGCCGTCGTCTATCATCACCAGGTCCAGGGGGAGGTGTCGCCGGCGGATGGCGTTCAGGTTGGCGTACACGTCCTGGGCGGTGTTGAGGCCGAAGTAATAGTACCAGGTGCACCAGCCGGTGGGCGTCTTTTCGGGGACGCGGGCGTGCATCAGCTCGCCGGCCCGCCTGGCCCACGCTTCCAACAGTCCCCAGCCGTCGGGACCGACGGCGACTCGCAGCCGCTCGGAGCGCAGCGACTGGCCCGGGTCGAGGGGAATGCCGTCGGTGTGGCAGGTGGCGGTGAGGCTCAGTAGATCCAATTCGTTTCGCTCCCTGGCTCCGGGGGGGTCTGTGACCCCCGAATCCCGGTCACGGATCGGCCTGGAGCGAAGAGTTGAAAATTTGGATCTGCTGAGTCCCCGGAAATCGTCGGCGCGCAGGGTGATCTCGGCCAGTTGGTCGGCTCCGGTGACGAAGCCCAATAATAGCAGGGACGCAGGGCCCTGCTCCTCTACTGCGGACGGCGGGGGCGCGATGACCGTCACCCATTCGCTGCGTGCTTTGTCTGAGGTGCTGTGGGGCCCGTCGCCGTGGGGCACATGCTTGCGCCGGTGCTCGTCGGCGGCGGGGGTGGGGAAGGGGCCGTCACCGACGCGGCGGACGCCGGCGGGGGACCAGCTTTGCCAGCCGTTTTGATACACGCGCCAGTCGGCGACGGGGCCGGGCAGGTCGAGGCCGGAAGCCCCGACCACGCCCAGCACGTCCAGCCGGTCGAGGGCGACGGGATCGCGGCCCAGGTTGGTCACTTCCAGCCAGGTCTCCAGCGTGTCGGCCGTGGCCGTCCAGTTCCAATCCAGGCGCAGGTGGTCGTCGTGGTGGCTGAAGGTGACCCGATTCTCGCCGACGCCGAAGCTCACCTCGGGGCCGGTCAGCGAAAGGTGGTAGGGGGTGTCGCCCAGGCGATAGTGAGCGGCGGCCATCGCCTCCCGGACCGGGGTCCACACCCCAAAGGTCAGGGACAGCGCACCGGTGTGGGCGTGAAAGGTGATGCGTCCGTTGAGGAAGGACTGCTCACTCATAGGGCACCTCGCCGGGGTGAGGGGTTGCCGACTGGCTCCATTGTAGCATCAGGGGAAGGGGAGGGCAAGGGGGCCTCGGAGTTTGTCGGAAACGTGCCCTACCCGGTAGGGCGGCTTTCCGCAGGCGGTGGCGCGGGGAGACCGGCCACAGCCTAAAATTTATGGGTAGTGACGACTTCAGTCGTTCCTGGCGACTGAAGTCGCTACTACCTTCCACAGATTTTAGCCAGACTCGATTGAAATTGAGTTCGCTGAATGTCTGGCTCCCTATATTTGCAGGTGGGTTGTGTTTTCAGTGGTTTCAGTTTCCAACACCCGGCGGATGGCATACTCCTCGGCGGGGCGGAAGGTGAAGTAGCGAAGCATTTCGCCCAGCAGGCCGATGGAGATGAGCTGGATGCCCAGGATCATGGCCAGCACGCCGACGGTCAGCAGCGGGCGGGTGCCGATGGGACCGATGCCGGCCACGCCGCCCACTTCGCGCAACAGCCAGAGGAAGGCCAGGTACAGGTTGATGAGTGTGCCGACACCGAAGATGGCCAGCCCGCTCGCGCCGAAGAGGTGCAGCGGTCGCTTGAGATAGGTGGTCAAAAAGAGCACGGTGCCGAAATCGAAGAAGCCTTTCAGCAACCGCCCGGCCCCGTACTTGGATGTCCCGGCGTGGCGGGGATGGTGCTGCACAGGCAGCTCGGCGACGCGGAAGCCCTGCTGGTGCGCCAGCACCGGGATGAAGCGGTGCAGTTCGCCGTACAGCCGGACGGTGTCGGTCACGGCCCGGCGGTAGACTTTGAAGCCGCAGTTGAAGTCGTGCAGGCGCACGCCGGTGAGGCGAGAGACGACGAAGTTGAAGAGGCGCGACGGCAACGTTTTGTCCAGCGAGTCCTGCCGGTCCACGCGCCAGGCGGCGACCAGGTCGTAGCCTTCGTCCAGTTTGGCCAGCATGGCCGGGATTTCGGACGGGTCGTCTTGCAGGTCGGCGTCCATGGTGATGAGCACCTGTCCGCGGGCGTGGGCAAAGCCGGCGCTGAGGGCCGCCGTCTTGCCGAAGTTGCGGCGGAATTGAATCACCCGCACGTGGGCCGGGTCGCGCCGGAACAGGTCCTCCAGGATGGCGGGCGAGGCGTCGGTGCTGCCGTCGTCCACGAAGAGGATTTCGTAGGGTTGCCCCACCTGCGCCAGCGAGGCGGTCAGCCGCTCGTGGAGCGGTCGCAGGTTGTCGGCCTCGTTGAGGAGGGGGATGATGAGCGAGAGCAGCGGTTTCGGAACGGTCATTTCATTCACCAACGTGGAACGTAAAAAGGGTGACGGCGGCCTCGCCGGTGTCGTCCACCTGGGGGGGCAGCCGCTCCCCGGTCTGGGGATCGTAAAACCCCAGTAAGATTCGATATTCGCCGGCCGGTAAACCTTTGGGAAACCGGAGTCGCGCGCCGTCGCGGGCCGGCTCCCCGTCGGCCAGCAGGTATCCCCAGCGGTTGCCGGGCACAGCACCGTGATACAGCCGGTGATCGGCTTGCGCTACGGTCTCGTTGGCCTCGTTCCTCACGTGGACGAACACTTTCCAGTGCCGGGCCGCTTCCCCCGGCTGCCAGAACAGGGTCAGGCGAAGCTCACCGCCCGTCGCCTGGGCCGTGTACCCTTGCAGGATCGTCCCATCCGTGAAGCGAAGGTCGGTTGACACGGCGGGGACCTCGGCCAGCGGCCAGGCATCACTTCGGCGGACCAGTGCCCAGACGCCGTAGGAGTAGTACACTTTGTCCATCTGCCACAGTGTTTGCTGGAGGAAATACGGGTCGAGTTGCCGGAAGAACCAACTCTCGCCGGTGACCAGCCAAAGGCGTCCCGGCTCTGCCAGCCGCGCCAGCAGGTCGTCCGCCGACTCGACCAGCGGCGCGCCGGTGTAGCGGTCCACCAATTGCCCGTCCCGCGACAGCACCTTGGCCGAATCGGGGTCAAGGTACAGGTCGTTCCCGCCCAGGTAAAGATACCCGGCGGCCGGCTGTTCGGTCATCACCCGGTCCCCCGCCTGCCAATGATCTCTGACGAAAGCGAAGGCCAGGTCGTAGCGCAGATGCCCTCCGCCCCCGCCGGCCAGCAGAGGGGCCAGCGGCGCGGCGAACGTCGCGGCCACCACTCCCCCGGAAGCGACGAGGAGAGGGAGGCGGTAACGCGCCGTCAGGTCTCGGAGGACGCAGACCAGTCCTCCCGCCCCCAGCCAATAGAAAAGGGGCAGCGAGATGGCCGTCAGGTAGCGCGTTCGCTGCCAGTGAGGCTCGATGAAGAGGGCGAAAACGAAGAGGGTCCCGGCCCACACCGCCAGGAGATACAGCCAGTTCGCGTCTGCCTGCTGCCGTCCCCGGCGGAGAAGTCGCCGGGCGACGCCCCCTGCCCCCACCCCCACGAACAGCAGAAAGAGGAGGTTGGGAAATTCCCCGAAATACGTCCAAAGCTTGTCCCAGGCCGACGCCACGTCGGATGGGATTTTCAAAAAGCCGCCCCCTGGCTGAATCACTCGAACCTGGCTGACCTGTCCAAAATCCTGGTAGCCCAGGGTGCTGGGCAATTGTCCCACCAGCCCCAGGCCGATTGACAGTCCAACGGCCAGGGTCAGGGCCAGCCCCTCGCGCCAGAGCCACCGCCACCGGAACTGGGACCGCACCCGCCGGTCGGGGTCTCCCAGCGCCAGGGAGAGGCCGCCCGCTGCCAGGCCGGGCAGCAGGATGATGGAGGCCATGTGCGACAGGAGCAGGGCCAGGTACGCGCCGATGAATCCCACCCGGTGCCTGAAGGTCCGGCCGGGGCGCAGGCTCCACCACAGCAGAAAAACCGTCCAGACGGCGATCAACTGGGCCAGGGCGAGCATCCGCGCTCGTCCCCCCCACGTCACCGAGCTTTCGTCCAGGGCCAGGGCCAGGGCGGCCACCAGCCCCACCCAGGGCGAGCGAAACAGATGTCGGCCTACCGCATAGGCACTGACGACGGCCAATGTCCCGGCCATCACGCTGGGCCAGCGGGCCATCGCCTCGGTGAAGCCGAACGGGCCGATGAATAGCGCGTCGAGGTACGAAAAAAGCAGGCCGTGGTCGTATAGCAACCCCGACGGCAGAATGGGGATTCCTTTTTGCGCCGTCATCTGGGCGCCGAGCATCGAGAAGAACTCGTCGATGTGAAATTCCATCAGGGTGAGATAGCGCAGGCGCAGGCCAAAGGCCAGCAGCGCGAGTAGATACGCTGCCTTTTGCCACCAATGAGGTCTGCGCGAGTCTATCTTTGTTTCCAAATTTTTCATCCTCCTGTGGTGGCTCGGTCGGGAGACCGGCCACAGCAGAGGCTCGGTCGGGAGACCGGCCACAGCAGGACCTCGGTCGGGAGACCGGCCACAGCAGAGGCTCGGTCGGAGACCGGCCACAGCAGGAGCTCGGTCGGGAGACCGGCCACAGCAGAGGCCAAATCAGCCGGGATTAGGGGATTTGGAGATATTGAGGAAAAAATTTCCTAATCTCCCAGGTAGTCTCCCTCTTGCGTGTTGGCGGCGAGAGGAGGCAAAGCCCTCACCCACCCCCGCCCTTCGGGCGCCCCCTCCCTCTCCCAATTTGGGAGAGGGAGGGGGTTGGGGGGAGGGAGAGGGAGAGGGCAAGCCCTCGCGCTCCCAAACATCATCAACGCTTAACGGGAAGACTACCATCTCCCAATCCCGGCCAAAAAACGGACTTAATCTACTACTCAGGTGCCTGGCACCTATGCCTGAGTAGTAACGAATCCTGTCCAATTACGGCAACGCGATCTCCCCCAGGGGGGCGGCGTCGTTGGGCAGCGCCGTGCCATCGGGGCCAACAGCGGGCAGGCGCACCCCATCGGTTGGGCGGTACAGCCCGGCCAGCAGGGAATACGTCCCCGGCGGACGGTCGGGCGGCAGTGGCAGCCGGTGATGACTCAAAACCACCTGACCGGGCTGCCAGGCAGACGTGGGATAGTAGCCGTCTGCGGGTGGGACGTCGCTCTGGGCCAGCATTCCCCCGTCGGGACTCAGGAGGTGGACGAACACGGTGTAGTCCCCGGTCAATGGAGCCTGTGCCTCCCAGTAGAGCGTCACCTCGGCGACCTCGCTGTTGGGTATGAGGGTCACGTCGTATCCCAGCAGCCGGACGGCATCGCCGAAGACGGCTCCCAGCGGGTGGTCGCCGGCATAGGTGGGCCACGTGTCCGGCACAAGCCGCACGTGGGTCAGCGCCGGGGTGGTCGGTTCTCCGGTCGCGGTCGTCACCGGCAGCGATTGCAGCGTGTCGGGCAGGAAGAGGCCCACGTCCAGCCGAATCAGCGCGGGGACGGGAGCATCGGTCGGAAAGGATACCCGCCAGACGTCGCGTATCACCTCGCCGGGGCGCCAGGTGGTCGTCGGGCGAGCCCCCGCCACCGGGACGCCCGAGACGTTGACCAGCACCTCCTCTACGCCGACGATGGCGTGGATGAAGACGGACGCCTTGCGGTCTGGGGCGCGCAACGGCTGCCAGTAGAGGGTCAGCGTGACTTCTCCCCCCGGCGAGACCGTCTGCGGGCTCAATTCGTAGGCCAACAGCCTCACCTGACCGGCGTATGTGCGGTCCACCCGCGTGGCCGAGGCCGGCACCCCCTCCCGCGCCAGATGCTCGAACGCCACCTCGCGCGGGATGGCCTGCCATCCTCCACCGGTGTATTCCACCGCCGACCAGCCGGCCGGGAAGTCCAGCGGGTGTATTTCGCCGCCGGGGCCGGGAACCCCCACCTGCAGGGTGTACAGCCCGTCGGACAGGCCTGGCGACGGAGACAGGGCGCATATGCTCTCCACCACCCAACCGGGGGTTTCCGCCGCCGCCTCGAAGCCGGGGGCGGGG
>JAJRXB010000495.1 GCA_024276515.1 Chloroflexota bacterium | reverse complement strand
GGCCATCGTCATCGCCTCGGCGAAGCGTTTGGCCTCGTCGTAAACGCCGCGCGGCCCGATGGGATTGACGTTGCCCCAATAGTCCTCCCGCTGCGGGTGAACCAGCGGGTCGCCGTATACCTCGGAGGTTGAGGCCAGCAAGAAGCGCGCCCCTTTGGTTTTGGCCAAGCCCAGTGCCTTGTGTGTGCCCAGCGCGCCTACTTTAAGGGTTTGAATGGGAAGCTCCAGATAGTCGATGGGGCTGGCCGGCGAGGCAAAGTGGAGCACGGCGTCGAGAGGACCTTCGATGTAGATGTAGTTGGTCACGTCGTGCTTGATGAAGTGGAAACGGTCGTGGCCGGCCAGGTGTTCGATGTTGGCCGTGTTGCCGGTGATGAGGTTGTCCATGGCGATGACTTCGTGGCCCTCGGCCAGGAAGCGGTCGCACAGGTGAGAACCGAGAAAGCCGGCCCCGCCGGTGATAAGAACGCGCATAGTCAATTCCCTTTCTCCGATGCCCAGAGGGCACAACGTCTGCGGTCTCTAATTTTCGCTTTCCCATAGTCTCCCCGTTAAGCGTTGATGATGTTTGGGAGTGCAAGGGCTTGCCCTCTCCCTCCCCCCAACCCCCTCCCTCTCCCAATTTTGGGAGAGGGAGGAGGTGCAGGCGGGGGGGGTGAGGGCTTTGCCTCCTCTCGTCGCCAACACGCAGGAGGGAGACTACCCGCTTTCCAACCTTCCCACTATCCCCAGTGTCAGGAAGAAGATGAAGGCCAGGTCTACCAGAAAGAACGAGTTGTCCACCAACCCGTGGGCCAGCGTGGCGATCATACTCCCCATCAGGCCCAGGGTCAGCGCGCGCGTTTCTCCTTCGGGCAGGCGACGGTAGAGTCGCCAGGCGACTCGCCAGAAGGCGAACTGCAACCACAGCAACACGGCGACGCCACCCACCCCTAATCGTGTGCCGAAGTCGAGCAGGATGTTGTGAGGATGGCTCAGGTTGGGTTCCTGCCAGGCGTCGGGCAAAATGTAGCGGGTGCGGTACTGGTAGAGAAAGTTGTCCAGGCCGACGCCCAGCCAGGGATGGTCGCGCAGCATGGCCCACGCGCTCTGCCACAGCCGCAGACGGAAGAAGCCGGTCCCGGCGCTGGTGTCGAGCATCGAGCGGAAACGCTCGGTGCCCAGCAGAGGCAACAGGCCAATCCCCCCTGCCAGCAGGGTCCCCAGCGCAGCCCACAACGCTCGTCCCCCTCGCATCCCACCGATGAACAAGATGGCCGCCGGCAATCCCAGCAGCAATGCCCCCCGGCTAAAGGTGAGCACCATCGCCACCAGGGTGGGGATCAGCGCCAGGCCGTATATTACCTGCCGCCGGTGAATTTGTCCATTCGTCGGCCCCTTTTTCCCGGAGAGGCCCCGGGGGCGAGAAAAGGCGGCGACGGCGATCAGCACCGGGGCGGCCCGGTCCAGCAGCAGTGCCAGATTGTTCGGTGAGCCATACACACCCAATGCCCGGTGGACGCCTTCGGCGGTGATGGCCTGGTCGGTGAAGAAGAATTGATAGATGGCGTACAGGGCCATCAGCGTTGTCCCCAGCAAAAAGGCGTCCACGAGTTGGAGGCCGGAGAGGGGTATTGGAGATTGGAGATCGTTCTCTTGTCTATCCTGCTTTGCCCTTCGATTTTGAGTGCCCGAAATCAAGCGGACGAAAGCGTAAAAAGCCGCCGAGTCCCACACCACCACGTGGAATTCTTGCATCGAGACGCCGAAGTTCTCGGCGGCCAGCGTGGACACGAAAGCCAGCCCGACCAGCGCCACCACCGCCAGGTCGAGTAGGTTGGTAGTTCGGTAGGTTGGTAGATTGGTAGCAGCGATGGCGGACAGCACGCCGGCGGGGGGCAGGAGCATCAGGGTCAGCGTGGGCCAGTCGGCGGCTGCCAGCAAGCCCCTGTTCGCCGCCGGTATCACCGTCAAAAGCCCGGCCAGGAGGGCCATCCCGGTCAGGCCCCACGCCCCCCAATCGAGCCAGCGCACCACGTCGTTGGAGATTGGAGATTGGGGATCAGAGATTTGCCGATTTGCCGATTTGCCGATGCGCCGACTTGCTGACTCGCCGACTCGCTGACTCGTGCGGCGGACGATGCAGGCCAGCGCCACCAGCACCAGGCCGACTTCGGTCATCGAGATGGTGCGTCCGATGAGGGATTTGGGCAGCAGAAAGAACGGCAGGCTGAAGGCCACCAGTGCCAGCCCCAGATCGGGGCGGGGGAGGATGGCGAGAAAAAGGAGGCCCAGGGTTCCCAGGGATAGGAGGGTTCCCGGCGCAAAGTAAAAGGCCAGAGCGGCCCCTGCCAGGATGGCCAGGTGCACCGGTGTGCCCAGGGCCAGGTAGCGGGCGTGGAGTTTTGTTCCCCGGCGAAGCAGGTGCGCCCCTGCCGAGGGATGGCGCAGGAGCAGTCGGCGCACCGAGTGGACCAGCCCGCCGGCCGCCACCACCGCCAGCCCGCCGACCAGGGCCAGCCCCAGCCGGAGCTTTCGGGTGTCTCCTTCCCGGCTGATTCGCCAGCCGACGATGGGCCACTGATACCAGCCTCCCTCGGCCTCGATGACGGCGGTGTGAGGCCCATCTGGCAGATAGCGAGCCAGGGTGACGGTGTCCACCTGCTCCAGCGGGTCGTAGAGCACCACGTATGCCCGTTCGTCCTGACGGGGCAACTCGTTGGCCGGTTCCCCGTCAACAGTCACGTACAAAAAGCCCCTGAAATTCCCCCGATGCACTGTCAGATCCAGGCGAGTGCCCTCAAAGGGGATGGTCAGCGTGGCCGGTGGCCGACGCGGCACGTCGGCGCCGGCGGGGGAGAATCGCCAGTCGCCGGTGTAGTGACCAGACGGGTGGTGGGCCGGATAGGTTCCCACAGTGGCGACGGCGTTGGCGGGGACGTGGCTGCGCAGGGCCTCGGCTGGCGGCAGCAGAGTTTCCCCGGCGACCAGTGCCAGCCCGCGCCGGGGATCGTCGGGTGGCAGCGCGTTGGCGTCCCAGGCGGCAAAGATCATCGGACCCAGCCAGGGCCAGTTGGCGCGGGCCTGGTCGAGGGCCTGTCTGGTGTAAGCCCCCTGCCGGTCGGGGGGCAGCGATGGCCAGGGAGAGGGGCGTCCCGCCCAATCCGTCGGCAGGGCGCTCCAGCCAAAGGCGGTGATCCACACCGGCGCGTCGCCGCCTCCGTGGACGGCCATCACCCGGTGCAGCAATTCCGTCCGGGAGAAGTTAAGGGACTCCTGGGCGGCGGCGTCGGCGGGGCCGGCATCGAATCCGTAGGGTTGGGCGGCGACCACGTCGAACCAGGGGGCGGCGTTGGCGGCGTAGAGGCCGGCCAGAAAGTCGGGCTCGTTGAGATTCAGCGGGCCGGTCTCGACCGTCGGGGCCAGGGCCGCGAGCAGAATGGTGGCCTTCGCGTCGGCGGCGCGGACGTTGGCCGCCCCTTCGCGCAGCAAATGGGCGTAGGCCGTCGGGTCCACAAATTGGCCGCCCCAGTGGGCGCTGAGGTTGGGCTCGTCCCAAATTTGATAATAGTCCAGCCGGTCGTGGTAGCGCCCGGCCAGGGCACGGGCGAATCTTCCAAAGTCGGCCAGTTCGGTCGGCGGGGTGAAGGGGTTGGCATCGGGGGGACGTGCCCAGGCGGGTGTGGTGTCGAGCACGGCGATGAGTTTCAGGCCGCGGGCGCTGGTCGCTTCGACGACGCGGTCCCATCGGTCCCAATCGAATTGACCGGGCGCAGGTTCGATCTCGGCCCAGGGGAAGGGCTGGCGCACCCAACGCAGGCCCAGGTCGTTCATCCGGGCCAGCGTGTGGTCGAGGGCCTCCGGGGGGTAGCGGGTCAGGTCGGCGTTGACACCGTAGGATTTGTCGGCGGCCAGCAAAGTGCCCGAAAGATGGGGCACGTCGGGTGGGACTCCAGGGTACGCCGACTGGACACGCCGGAGGCTCAGGTTCAACCACGCGCCGACGCCGGTCAGGGCAATCAGCAGGGCAAGCCAGAAGAGGGTGCGGCCGAGGCGCGTGTCCTGCTTCTGGCTATGGGGCCGGTCACTCATACCCATTGCTCGCTGTTCGGAAAGGATGATGCACTCTCGTTCACGGGCTCTTTCGACGCGGGCAGGGTGAAGTGGAAGGCAGCGCCGTTGTGCCCGTCGCTCTCCACCCAGATGCGTCCTCCTTGCGCTTCTACTGCGAGTTTGCAGAACGTGAGTCCCAGGCCGGTGCCCGGCCGCATATCTTTGGCGGGCAGGGTAATTTGAAAGAATTTCTCGAATATCCGTTGCTGGTAAGGCAAGGGGATGCCGGGGCCCAGGTCGATGATGCTGAATTGCACCTCGTCGGGTTCGGAGCGCACGCGGACGGTGATGGTGCCGGGGGACGGGGAAAACTTGATGGCGTTGTCGAGGAGATTCTCGATGATGCGAGAGGTGATGGCTGGGTCGGCGTGGATCGGTGAAACCTGGGCCGGCAACTCGGTGTTTATCGTGATTTCGTGGAGCGCGAGCAGCGGGTCTATCGCCTGCACACATTTGTCGATGAGCCGGGCGGGGTGGCACGAAGTGGGTCTGATGGGGAGGCAGCCTTCTTCCAGGCGGCGCATGTCGAGCATGCTGTGGACCCGTCCCTGGATTCGGTGTGCTGCTGCCAGGGCGCTCTCCAGGAGTTTGTATTGCACGTCGTCCATGTGGGCCGAGAGATTGTCCTTGAGATCATCGAGCACAACGTTGATGATGCCCAGGGGGTTTTTCAGGTCGTGGATGATCATGTGAGTCATCTTCTCTTTCCACTCGTCCGATTCGCGCAGCTTGGTATTGGTTTCTTCCAGACGGCGATTCCGTTCTTCCAGTTCGAGCTGGCGTGCCTGTAGCTCGGCCGTCATGTCGCTGAGCGGTTTGAAGAGTTGGAAGTAGACCATACTGGATCCGAGGGTGGCGACACCGACGGCGGTGCCCAGCGTCAGCACGGGGAAGGGAAATGAGCAGAGCGACCCGATCAAACCGAGGACTTCGGCAACTGCGATGACGCCTATGCCTGCGATGAGGGAGTGGTGGGGCAATTGGTGGCGATGCGTCCACAGAAGCAAGAACCCGCCGATCAGGTAGCCGAACGAGATGGCGATGAAGACGTAGCCCAGGGGGTAAGTGTCCCACCGGAGCAGCCCGGTCGGCGAGAGCCGGGGGTTGACGATGACCTGGTGGTTGGAGAGCGGAATCAATCCGGCCAGCCAGATGGCCAACGCGGCTCCTGCGCTCAGGATAAATCCCGGGTGCTTCGAGCCGATCAGTCGCCCGGCAAAGTAGAACAGGGCTGCTCCCTGGAGGAAAAAGAAAGCGCCGCTCATCTCCAAACTAAGGGCGGGGTTGCCCTGTCCCAGCCAGAGCAATATCTGGGTGAATTGCACGCTGCCGATCCAACCGAGCACGAGGGACAGGAAAAGGGCAAAGGGTAAATTACCCCGGTGACGTCGGCCCAGGCCCACCGTCAAAATCAAGAAAGCTAGCGCCACCCCGATAGTGATGAGGTTGGAGAAAAGGCCGAGCCAAGATGAGAAGTTGAATGCCATAACCTCTCCCTGGTTGTGATGGTGGTCTGGGTGCATTCAAAACGAGTCGCTCATATTGGAATACGGTGCTCGGTAGGGGCGAGGCGTCGCCTCGCCCCTACTACGCTTCGCCAACCCAGGTGGGGAGGGTGAAGTGAAAGGTGGTGCCGATTCCCCGGTCGCTTTCGACCCAGATGCGGCCGTGGTGGGCTTCGACGGCCAGTTTGCAGAAGGTAAGGCCCAGCCCTACCCCGGCGCGTTGGCCCTGGGCGCGGATGCCAGCCTGGGCAAACTTCTCGAAGATACGGTCGTGCTGCTCAGGGGGAATGCCGTAGCCGGTGTCGGCGACGGAGAACCGGATGCCCCCCGGCGTCTGGCGGGCACTGATGGTGATGCGCCCGCCAGAAGGGGTGAACTTGATGGCGTTGTCGAGCAGGTTCCCCAGGACACGGATCAGGGTGCTGTAATCGGCCCGCACCGGGGACAATCCCCTGGGTACGTCTATCACGATGATGAGGTTGTGTATGCGGAGCAGGGGGTGCATCTCGTCTATGCACGCCTGGATGGCGTCCGCCGGCGCGACGGGCTGAAATTCCAGGGGCATGCGCCCTTCCTCCAGCCTGCGGACGTCGAGGATGGCATTGACGAGGTTGATCGCCCGTTCGGACGAAAGCAGGGCGCTCTCCAAAAGCTGGGATTGCTTTTCGTCTAATTCGTCGTCCAGTGTTCCCTTGAAGAAGATCAACGTCCCCTGAATGACGCCGAGGGGGTTCTTCAGGTCGTGAATAATCATGCTGGAAAGGTTTTCTTTCCATATGTCGGCTTCACGCAGGCGGGCGTTGGCTTCCTCCAATTCGGCATTCCGCAGTTCCAGTTCCGCCTGTCGCTGGCGTAATGCTTCGGTCAATTCACGATTGCGCCGGCGCAGTTCGGCCCGCTCCAACACTTCGGCGGTGACGGTGATGATCTCCCAGGGGTGGACCGGTCGGATGAGGTAGTCTTCCGCGCCCTGTTTCAGGGCGCTGGCGGCCAGTTGCTCGGCTCCATAATCGGTCATGGCAATCAGGCAAGCCTCTGGCGCACATTCCTTCAGCGCATCGATCAAATCTGTGCTGTTGGCGTCGGGCATGGCGATGTTGGTGATGATCAGGTTGGGCTGTTCTCGTTTGGCGTGATGAACTCCATCGGGGGTGTTGGCGGCCGTGATCACCTGATACCCGGTCTCCTTCAGGGCATTGGCGATGATTTTCAGGCTCATAGTATCGTCGTCGATGACCAGCACCGTGGCGGGCGTCTCCGGTTCGGTTTGCTCTTCAAAGAAGGGGTGGGGCATGGCAGTGGCTCCTTCAGACCTGATCACCCCAGGTGGGGAACGCGACGTAAAAGGTGCTGCCGCGTCCCAATTCGCTGTTGAGCCAGAGGTGACCTCCCATCGCGTCGGTGGCCAGCTTGCAAAAGGCGAGGCCCAGGCCAAAGCCCGGTTGGGCGACGGAGCTTTCGAAGGCCATCTGGCCGAATCGGCCCAATATGAGCTGCTTTTGATCGTCGGGGATGCCTGGGCCGGTGTCTTGCACACTGAAGACTACGTAGTCCCGCGCAGGCGGGGCGACGTCATTTTCAAGCCGTGAGCGGAGGATGATTTCGCCGCCGGGCGGTGTGAACTTGACGGCGTTGTCGAGCAGATTCTCGATCACCCGTTGGGCCAATACCCAGTCAACCCGCAGGGGTGGCAGGTCATCTTCCAGGTCGGTGTGGGCGTACACCTCTTGCACTTCCAGCAAAGGGGCCAGTTGTTCCAGGCTGGCCTCGATCAGGCTGTTGGCGGCGACCGGCTCCACGCTCAGCGGCAGTTGACTTTCTTCCAGACGTTGCAGGTCGAGCAGGGTGTCGGTGAGGCGCACCAACTGCTGGCCGGCGGCCAACGCGCCGTCCAGCGTCTCTTGCTGCCGTTCGTTCAGGTCGAGGGTGGGATCGATTTGCAGCAGTGTCAGGGCCCCCATCACGGCGCTGAGGGGGGTGCGCAAGTCGTGAACCACCATGTTGGCAAAGGTCTGTTTGGCGGTGTGCAAGAGTCGCAGCCGTTCGTTGGTCATTTGTAGCTCTTTGTTTTGACCTTGCAGGGCTTGTTTGGTCTCTAGCAGACGGCGGTTGGCCTGTCGGAGCTGGTTGGTCAGTTCGCGGTTCAGCCGTTGTGCCCGCAGCCTTTCCAGCGACGTTTTGACGGTGAGGGTTGCCCGCCAGGGTTGGACGGGCTGGGAGAGGTAGTCGTCCACGTCCTCCAGCAGGGCCGTGGACACCTCTGTTTCCCGGTCGATGATGGCGATGATGGCCGGGTCGCAGTAGGCGCGTCGGGCGTGTGACAGAATGGTGCGGCTCCCCGGCATTTGCTCGTTGACGAGGATCAGGTCGGGTTGGGTGGCCTGGATCAGGCGCAGGCCGGTGTTCACGTCGTGGGCGGTGAAGAGGTTGTAGCCGTATTGTCGCAGGGCTTTGGCGATGCGGGGGCGCTGTTCGGCGTCGTCGTCGATGACGAGCACCGTCTCTCCCACGTGCCCGCCGAAGGGCCGGTCCGGTTCGACCAGGGCCCACACCATTTCGACCATGCGCCGCAGATCGGTGGGCTTGGGCATGTAGGCATCGATGGAGATGACCGGTTGATCGGGGGCCAGCGCAAACCGGCCGTCGGCGTCTCGATTGGGGATGGACAGGGCCGTGTGAAGCAAAATGGGGACGTGGCAGGTCTTCTCGTCCGCGCGGAGTTGCGAACAGACCTGCAGTCCGTCTACGCCGGCCAGCAACAGGTCGAGGATGATCAGGTCGGGATGTTCTCGCCGGGCCAGTCGCAACCCGGCCTGGCCGTCGGCGGCGATCAACACCTGGAACCCTTCTCGTCTGAGGGCCGCCTGAAGTTTTTCAAGGGTTTCGGCGTCCTCGTCCATCAGCAAGATGCATTTTGAGTTATGTGCCGCCACGGTTTTTCCTCACCGAAGGTCGTCTGCTGGCGTTATCACGTCGTTGGCCGTGAGCGTGGTCGTGGATGTGATGGACGGCGTGCTTCCGATTATGGGAGTCTTCTGTCCAGAACGGCCGGCTGCCCAACGGGGGAGACTGTTTTGATTGTTGGCGGTGAGTTGGCGGGGAGGTCCTCCCTCGACGTCGGCCAGGTACAGGTTTCCATTATACACAAAGATGAGTTCTCGGCCATTTGGTGACCAGGCGATTTGCGGGGGAGCTTCCACGCCCGGCTCTTCGGCCACGGGAAAGAGACGGCGTGGGTTGCTGCCGTCCCGGTCGCGCAGATACAGGGCGTAGCGACTGTCCACCGACTGGAGCGGGTTGACCGCCTGTCCGTAGACGATCCCTGCCGGCCCCCAGGCCGGCGACGTCCACATGCCCACCTGCTCGGCCACCTGTGCTTTCGCCGACCCGTCGGCGGCGAAGAGCCACAGGTCGAAGGCGGGGCTATCCTGCGGTTGTTCGCCGGCCACGGGCGGCCCGTGGACGGGGGCGGCCACAAAGCGACCGTCGGGCGACCACGTCAGCGAGGGCACCCACACCCACTCGCTGTAGGTTTGATAGGCGGTGAAGTCGGCCAGGATGGTGGTGGTCTGGCTGAAAATGTCCACCACGCCGATCTGGTCGGCGCGGGCGTAGGCGAACGCCCGCCCGTCGGGGGACCACCGAAAGGTTGTGCCCCACCAACTATACACCCCGGCGGTGCTGGCGCTGATGACCTGAGTCGCCTGGGTAAAGGCATCCCCTGGCTGGATCAGCCACAGGTCGTTGTTGGCCCGCCAGCCCGGCGCGCTGGCCGTCCGCTCGGCGGTGCTGTAGGCGATCTGGCTTCCCTCCGGCGACCACTCGGCGTAGAGCACGCCCCGGATGGGCAGCGAGATAGGGGTCTCGCCCACGATGGTGGTGTTGACCATCCACAGTTGGTTGATGGGCGTTTCGATGTCACCCTCCAGGCGGCGACTGTAGAGGAGCCAGCGACCGTCGGGCGACAGGTCGAAGACGCGGCCATCCAGGTCTCCCTCGGTGGTCAACGGACGCCGCCCGGCGCTGGTGTCGCGCATCACCCAGGCGTTGCCCCCCGACAGGTAGGCCACCGTCCCCTCCAGCGGGACCGGCGGCAGGCTGTCTTGAGCGCCCACGGCGATGATCTCGTCTACCGGCTCGGTGATCGGCACCCGGGAGACCTCGGTCCGCTTCACCTCGACGCCGTTTTCCAAGACGATCCGGTAGGTAATTTCGTCTTCGCCGTTGACGCCCAGTTGGATGAGTCGCGTTTCGCCTGCTGGCAGCGCCTCGTTGGTCACGGTTTTGCGCTCGAAAGGGACCGACACCCGGGTCGTTTCAAATTGCTCCTCGACGCGGGTGACGACGATGACCATGCCCGGCTCTGTCTCCACGTACAGGTCGGGGCTCACCCGGTCCAGGGGTCCCAGGCTGACCCCGGCGGCGGCCAGCGCGTCGCGCACGGTGGCCGCGTCGGTGGTGACGGCCCGGCGGCTGTTGTCCACTTCGATGAACACTTGTTTGGGTTGGTCCTGGCAGCCGACCAGAGTCAGCAGGGCCAGCGCCAGCGCAGCCAGCAGGATGTGGTGTTTCAAGTCGCCAGTCTCAAGGGTTTAGAATCTCCAGGTTATGCTACCATTATCGAATCGAATCGGCAAATGGGCAAATCTCCAATCCCCGATCTCCAATCCCCCCTGGCCTACCCGCCAGGGCAGGCAATCCCCAGTTTCCAATCCTCCGGTGTGTCCAGGTCGAAGGCGAGGCCCTCGGCCCGGCAGACGACCGGCTCCACGCCGGCGGCGCGGGCGGCGGCGCAGTGGGCGGCGAAGCTGCCCGGCCCAAAGGTGAAGGGGATGAGGTCCGGCGGGCGGACCAGCAGGGCGTTGGTGCCGGTCCCACGATGGCAGGGGGCGATGACCACCGCCGGAGTAGGGGCGAGGCACGCTTCGTCCCTTAGGGCCAGCATCCTTTTTAAATCGCCGACGCTCAACCGGGGCAGGTCGGTGGGGAGGATCAGCAGGCCGTCGGCGCCGTGCAGGGCGGCCCAGCGCGCGCCCTGAGTCAGCGCCGGGTTGAGTCCCGGCGAGGCCTCCAGCAGGCCCCAGGCTCCCTCGGCTTTGGCGTGGGCCAGCAGGGCCCGGTCGCGGCTGACGACCACCACCCGCCCGACGACCCTCTGCGCCAGGCGCACGGTGCGCCGCAGCAACCAGCGGCAGAGGGTCGCCCGCTGCGACTCCGTCAGCACGGGGGAGAGGCGGGACTTGGCCTCGGCGTAAGGTTTGGCGGGAATCAGGCAGTAGAGAGACATGATCACAACCGCGCCGCGAATTCCAACACCTCCCGCGCCAGGCGGACCCGGTCGGCGTCGGCCGTCATTACCGTGTCCGTCACCAGGGTGCGGATTCCCAGGTCGAAGGCGATCTCCGTCTTGAGGTTTTCGTCCTGCCGGTCGAGGACGAAGCCGGTCAGCAAATCCTGGTAGTGCCGGGCCACGCTCACCGGGGAGACTTCCATCCCCAGTTCGCGCATCATCTTGGCCGCCGGCCCCTTGAGCGCTCGCCCGCCGACGATAGGGGTGACGGCCACCTTCGGCGCCCGGCTGGCGGCGATGATGCGGCGGACGGCGGGCAGGGCCAGGATGGGGTCCAGGCTGACGAAAGGGTTGGAAGGGCAGAAGACGATGAGGTCCCCTTCGCGTAGTGATGATACTACGTCCTGAGTGGGGTGGGCCGATTCAATCCCTTTGAACTGGATGGAGCGGACGACAGGCTGCCAGCGCCAGAGGACGAAGTATTCCTGGAAGGGGAGGGGGCCTTCGTCGGTGTGGACGATGGTGCGGACCGGGTCGTCGGTCATAGGCAGGATGGCCTGGCGCACGCCGAGGAGCTTGCTCAACTCGCGAGTGACCCAGGTGAGGGGGAAACCCTGCCCCGGAGGGGCCCTGTGAGCGCGTAGCCACTGACTGCGCAGCAGGTGGGTGGCCAGGTCCCGGTCGCCCAGGCGGAACCAGGTGGGGCCATCGTAACGGGCCATCATCTCCATCATATTCCACGACTCGTCGCGTATGCCCCAGCCGGTCTCCGGGTTGGCCAGGCCGGCCAGGGTGTACATCACCGTGTCCAGGTCGGGAGAGATGTGCAGGCCCAGGTGCTCGAAGTCGTCGGCGGTGTTGACGATGATGGTCAGCCGGTCGGGGGGGAGGAGTTGGGCCAGCCCCCAGGCCAGTTTGGCTCCCCCCACGCCGCCGGCCAGGGCGACGACGTTCAGATTGGAGATTGGAGATTGGAGATTGCCAGTCATCATTGGACCTCTATCAGATCGTCGGTCATTGAGCGTCGGTTATTCATCGTTGGCCACCAGCCCCTGGTCTCCAGTTTTCAGCCGTCAGCCCACCACTGGCGCAGCAGGTCGCGGCTTTGCAGCAGGTAGGCGCGTTCGGGGGCGAAGATTTCCAGGCTGATGGTGCCGTCGTAGCCGTTGGCCTTGAGCAGGGCGACCCGGGCCGACCAATCGAGGTCGCTGCCGGGCACGGCTCCCAGCGGCAGGTGTTGGTCACGGCTGCCGTCATTTTCCGAGAGATGCACGTGCATCAACCGATGACCGAGTTGCTCCAGGTACGTGTCGAACATGTCGTCCCCTCCCTCCACCTGGGTGTGGCCGCTGTCCAATTGGAAGCCGAGGGCAGGGATGGCCTCCAGGATTTGAGCGATGTGGTCGATCTGTCCCGGGAGACCGGGGGCGTTTTCCAGGAGAATCGTGACCCCCAGCCCGGCGGCCTCACTGCACAGGGGGTGCAGCACCTCGACGTGCCATTCCGGGCAGCGCTCCGGCGGGAAGAGGGGCGGGATGCCTCGGTAGTGGACGGTCATCATCCGCGCCCCAATCTGGCCCGCCACGTCCAGCGCGCGGCGGAATTCCTGCAACGCCGCCTGGCGCAGGCCGAAAAAGGGCGAGGAGACGGGGATGAAATAGGCCGAGTGAGCGACCACGTCCAGGTGGTGGCGGGCCAGGGCCGCCCGAATCCCCTCCACGTCCACGTCGGACGGGTCGGCGGCCGGGGGTTCCAGCGTCAGGTCCACGAAGTCGAACCCGTTCTGGCCGAACCAGTCAATTTCGGCGACGGGGTCTCGCGCCGGGTGATTCATCGCGCCGATTTTCATAGGGAACCTCCTTTACCTCCAGAAGCCCATCTCATTCCCACCTGACGCCACCCACGGCCCGGTTGATGGCCTGCCAGAGGACCAGGGCGAGCAGCCAGTCGCGTTCCTCGGCGCGGAGGTCAGAGGCAACGATTTCCACTGCCGGGGGGAGCGGCTGCCGACGAGAGGCGAACCGGCAGCCGGAACGGGTGTCGAACAGACGCGCCACCAGACGGCCATGCAAGGTGACCGGCTGGCCGGGCGTGTCCTGTTCAGGACGAGGAGAGACGTGGCCCACCGTCTCCCCAGATGAGTCAACCAGCGTCCCGTCGGCGTGGAGTGCGCCCAGCGACGCACCGTTCATGCGGATGACCACCTCGCCTTCGGGTTGGGCTTCGAAATCAAGCGTGTGGGCAGTGGTGCGGGCGTGGGCCTGTCCGTGAAAAGTGGTCGGGCCGCGACGTAAACGTCGCCCCCGCGCCGCAAAAGCGGCCCAGGCGCGCTTTTTGTCGCGCCAGGAAGCCGCAATCAGGCCGCGTATGCGGAAGTTGTTGCCCGGCGTCATAACCCAGCGTGTCATAGAGGGGGTTCGCAATTCGGACAGGACTGCATCCTGCCAGGGGAGTACCTGCTTCAACAGGTCTGCCACTTCGACCTGCATCTTCTGCCAGTCGTCCGCCAGGGCTGCGGCGTCTCTCGGCTGTCGGCTGCGGATGATGATCCAGACCAGAAACGCGCCGACTCCCAGCATTCCCAGTCCCCCCAGGCAAAAAGGGAGCAGGCAGAGCAGGCTCGTCAACAGGTTGGCGAAATCGTTTTCCATCTCCATCGCTCCGATTAAGAGCTTGTTTGGAAATTCATACATCCCCCCTTTCCCAACGCCGGACCGTCCAGATCGGCCCCAGGCGGCCCGGCAGCACCCCTACAATATATCCTGGGATGTATCCTGGGATGGAAGAGGAGGCTTGCCTCTACGATGTCTCCCGCCGCGTAGCCGGTACCTCCATTGCCGGTGGAGCGTCCCCCCTGGCGCGTCGAGGATGAATGGCAGCCGCCGACCCGCGAGCCGGAGCGTATACCACGGAGCGTCTACCCAGTCCTCGCCGATGTATCTCCAACGATGCCGGCGGATGCCCACTACGTCGTCCACGTCATACACGTGCCGGGCGGTGCCGAAGAAGCGCAACGTGTACACGTGGAGTTGATGGGCCGTCTCGTCCAGGTCAAGCCGGGCTACGTAGCAGCGCCCGTACAGCCACATAGCGGCGGAAAAGCCAACACCGAGCAAGGTCACGCCGATACCCCAGGCCAATCGCACGGTCAAAGGGGCCAGTGCGCCGCCATCTGCCGGATTCAGGCCATACGTCTGAGCCAGGTGCACGCCGACGGGCACGCTCAGAGCAGCACAGGCCAGTGAGAAAAACATCACCCCTCGAACTTTGAGAGATTGCCGTCCTGCGTCGAAAAGTAGTGTCATTTTCTCCGCTCACTCCAACACCATCTCCCACAGCCCCTGACCGGACAGGGCCAGGATGCCCTGTCCGGGAATCCAGACCATCAGGCCGGTCTGGTAGTGTTGATAGCCGGCGGAATCTACCTGCCGACTATCCACCATCGGTTCCCCCAAACGCTGGCGCAGTTCGTCGTATTGGCACCAGACCTGCCCCATCCCCCGGCGAGGACCATCGGGCGGCGACGTTTCCGGGCAGGGATATTCCGGTTGGCCGGGTTGCCAGTCCGCGTCCAGCATGTACCATTCCGTCCCGCCAAAGATGTCCCACCCGTCGCCGTAGATGGCGACCAGAATGACCGGGCGGCCTTCCGTACTGTTGACGCCCTCCACCATCATCCCTTTCCGGAAGCGGTGGACGATGATCTCCGCCACGACGGGCGGGCCGAGCGGCTGTCCCAGCCGTTCATCCGGTTGGGTCAGCTTTTGCCAGGCCGAGGCGAACAGATGGGAGAGGTCCTCTGCCTGGATGGGGGCGGTCGGGGTGGGGGTGGAGGTCGGCATTGGCGAGGGGGTGGGTGCGGGCAGAGGCGGAGCGTCGGGCAGGGGGTCGCCCTGGCCAGCGGCCCACAGGTGGAGGGTTCCGGCCTCGTCCAGCAGGGCCAGCCGGCCATCCGGTCCAAATTGGGCCTGCCGCACGCCGGTCGGAACCGTCACCGAGCGGATGAGGGCGCCGGTGGTCGAGTCCCAAAAATCAACCCGATCTCGCCTCGCGCCCAGCACCAGGCGTTCTCCCGGAGCAACGGTCAGCACCGAGGGACTGCCCGGGCCGGGCAATTCGGCCATGGGGGTTCCGTCCACGCTCCAGATGCGGGCTGTGGGAGAGCCGGTGGTGACGAAGCGGTCCGGGGCCAGAAATGCGACGAGATTGGGCTGGGCGACGCCGGTCTGCACGGTGACGGCCGGACTGCCATCCCCCACGCGCCAGAGTTGAACCGCGCCGCCGTAGGCCGCGCCGGCCACCAGAGACCCGTTGGGGCTGAAGGCCACATCCTGCACCAGCGGCGGGTGAGTCCCCTGATAGGGGATTTTCAGTTCGTGTTGAATCAGACCGGTTTCGATCTCAATCAGTCGCACGGTCGCGTTGCCGTTGGCCAGGGCCAGCAGGCGACCGTCGGGACTGAAGGCCAGGGCGTGAATGCCGTAGAAAAATCCCTCCACGGTCTGCACCAGACTCCAGTCGTCGGCCCGGCGGATTTCCAGGCGGTCCTCTCCCAGGCCGCTCCGGGAGGTGGCCAGCCATTGCCCGTTTGGGCTGAAGGTGAGGCGTTCGGCCTGGACTTCGAGCGGTGGGTGAATCTTGCTCAGCGTGTCGGCCTCATACAGGTGGAGGAGCGACGTTCCGTTGCTCCAGACGACCAGGGCCAGGGTGCGGCCGTCTGGGGACCAGGCCAGCCCGGCCACGTTGTCTCCGACGGCGACCTTCCCCAACTCGACCAGTTTTGAGACGACGTCCGGGGTGATCACGGATGGCTGGGGCGGGACCGCGGGCGTGTCTGGGGGCAGGGTTGGGAGCGCCGGCAGCGCGGCCTCCGGGGTCTGCAAGGTTGTCGGGGTCGGCTCTGCCGGGAGCGGCGTTGGCGATATAGCCGTAGTTGGCGTGGGCGGAATCGGGGTGGCGGTCGGCGGAGGGGTGGCGGTAGGGGTGGGCGTCCCCAGGCGACAGGCCAGGACGGTCAGCCACCCCACCAGCAGGGCCGGCAGGAGCGGTGAGGACGCGATGCGCCGCGCCCATCCCGGTGAATTGCAACACTGGTGGAAACGAAGAGTTCCTCGTAACATTACCTGCACTGCCTCCTGAAAAAAGAAGTTGTTGCCAATGACGGATGTCTCGGGTGCATCATCTGCTCATCGGCGCCGGAATAGGGATTCCGGCGCTGCCGGGTTCTCATCGGCGCCGGAATAGGGATTTCGGCGCTGCCGGGTTCTCATCGGCGCCGGAATAGGGATTTCGGCGCTGCCGGGTTCTCGGTGGTCTCCCCGTTAAGCGTTGATGATGTTTGGGAGCGCGAGGGCTTGCCCTCTCCCTCCCCCCAACCCCCTCCCTCTCCCAAATTGGGAG
>JAJRXB010000494.1 GCA_024276515.1 Chloroflexota bacterium | reverse complement strand
GTGGGCAAGAGCTACCTGCTGCGAGCCTGGCGGCGTCCCGAGGTGGTGCGCGCTTACCTGGGGAACGCGACCGACGAACTAGGATTCGTTTACATCGACTTCAACCTGATGCTGGAGATGAGCGAGCAGGGGTTTTACGAGTTGATCCTGCGCACCGTGCTGGCCCTTCTGCGTCAGTTGCCCACCGAGCCGGCGATTTACGACCGGGTGGGCGATGCCTACCATCGCGTGGTGGAGCCGACCAACCCCTTCCAGGTTCCCCTCAGCTTTAACGAGGGCATCATCGCCCTGTGCGAAGACTGGCCCCGGCGATTGGTGCTCCTCTTCGACGAGTTCGACGAAGTGTTTCAGGGCATCGACGAGCGGGTCTTCCTCAACCTGCGGGCTTTGCGCGACCGGTATCCTGACCAGTTGAGCTACGTGGTGGCCACGCTCAAGCAGTTGCCCGAAAGCCGACGGGGGCCGGAGATCGGCGAGTTCTCCGAACTGTTCACCCATTACACCCGCCACCTGGGCATGCTGAACGAACGCGATTCGCGGCGGATGGTGGACGACTTTGCCCGGGCGGAGGGACTGACCTTCACGCCGGAGGATCGGGCCTTTATTCTGGCCCAGGCGGGCGGGCATCCCGGATTGCTCAAGGCCGTCTGTCACGTCTTCGCCAGGGCCTTTGAGCGCGACGAGCCAGGCCGTGTGCGCGCTGCCGATTACCGTCTGCTGCGGGAATGGCTGGAAGACGACGCCACCATCCGGGGTGAATGTGTCAAGCTGTGGAACAATCTGCCGGCCGAGCTGCAAGAATCGCTGTTGGACTTTCTCACCGGCGTGCGGATTGATCGTACTGCCCTCCGCCGGTTGAGAGAGAAGGGGATCCTCATCAAAGATGGGGACGGGACGTATCGCGTCTTCGGCAAGGCGTTTGAAGGGCTGGCCCGCCGCCAGCGACTTTTGCAAGAACCTGTTCAACCGGGCGTGCGCGTGGACATCGAGTCGGGGGAAGTGTACGTGGACGGGCGCGTCGTCCCGGTCCTCACCGACCTGGAGTATCGCCTGATGCTCCTCCTCTACGGTCAAATTGACAAAATCTGCGACAAATACCGCATCGTCGAGTCGGTGTGGGGCGAGGATTACATCGAAGAGGTGGACGACGCCCGCATCGAGAAGCTGGTCAGCCGCCTGCGGCAGAAGATCGAGCCCGACCCCTCCAATCCTCGCTACCTGGTCACCGTGCGCGGGCGAGGCTATCGCCTCCTCTCCCGGCCGGCGCATTGAGGCTGAGCCGGCGCGACGGCCTGGAGAGCACCGGCGGCCTGCCCGGCGGGCGCCCGCCTGTGCCCCCTGGGAGCATTCACGGCGGTGTGAAGGGAGGACAATGGACGTGATCGACGACTATGCCAAAGCGATGGAATTGATCCACAAGATGGAGGCCCAGCTTCCCATACCGGCTCGCCTGACCAACACAGTCGTCCGAATGCTGCGCAAGCAAGGTGTCAAAATCACTCGCGGCCAGGAATTGCAAATCAAGCGCGTGTTTTACGCCGGCGACGAGGGCGGGATTGTGTGCGACGTGACGCCGTCGCAAGATGCCACGGATGCAATCGTCATTTCTATCACCCACCTGCGGGTTCCGCCGCGCCATCCGCTGGCGGGGGAGATTCGCGCTTACCAGCGGGAACGGACGCGAAGGATTGCCCGATTGGGCAATCCAAAGAAACCTGCCTGATTCACATTCGGCTGGCGCGCACTACGTCAATGTGAGCGAACCGCAAAATCGGAAACTTCGAGGGGGGAATCAATGACGCTGACCGATGTCCTCGTCGCCGGGCGAGAGGCCGCGCTGAACCTGCTCCTGGGCGTGCGCCCCGACCAGGTGTTGAATTCGACCCCGCCCGACCGTCCCCCTGGACGTGGCCCGGAGGTTGCGGCGGAAATCAGGCGTGCCGTCAACGCCCTCAAAGCGGCTGCCATTGACGCCACCGGACGCCACGTGGACTACACTCGGCTGCGCGAGAGCGAAGCCTATGCTATCTACCGCGCTACGCGCACGCCCCAACTGCGTAACCTCGACTTGAGGACGCTGGCGACGCGCCAGGAGCAACTGGCTTTTTGGATCAACCTTTACAACGCGCTGGTGATAGATGCGGTGATCGCTTTCGGGGTACAGCGTAGCGTGACCGAAGGTCGCGCTGGCACGTTGACCTTCTTCCGCCGCGCTGCCTACAATGTGGGCGGTCAGCGATTCAGTTGTGAGGACATCGAACACGGCATCTTGCGTGGCAATCGCGGTTCCCCTGCTGTGCCGGGGCCCCAGTTCGGCCCGTCCGATCCGCGCCGCGCGTGGGTCGTGTCGCCGCCGGACGCGCGCATCCATTTCGCGCTCAACTGCGCCAGCGGCTCGTGCCCGCCTATCGGCGTCTATCATGCCGAACAGATCGACGCGCAACTCGACCTGGCTGCGCGCAATTTCGTAGCGACCGACGTCACCGTTGACCCGGCGCGGGGTGAAGTGCGTCTGTCGCCCATATTTCGCTGGTACGCCGATGACTTTGGCGGCCGCTCCGGCATCATCACCTTCCTGCTGGCCCATCTGCCCGACGACGAACGCCGCCAGTGGCTTGCAGCGCGGGGGGCATCTGCCAAATTGATCTATCAACCCTACGACTGGACGCTAAACACGTAGTCACACAACCCCGTCGCTGCGTCCTGCGTCAACACGGAAGCAACCGATGGCCGAATCGGAGTACCCACGTAGCCTCCAAGGGTTGAAGGGTGTTGAAGTTTACCCGGACGCCGTCAGCCTGGCGCGGGCGGCAGTTGAGCATTTCGTCGCCCTGGCAGCGGAAGCGATCTCAACTCGCGGCCGGTTTGCCGTGGCGCTGGCAGGTGGCTCCACCCCCAGGGCGACGTACAGGCTGCTGGCCGCAGACGAGTTTGCCGCCCGCGTGGACTGGAGGCACGTTCACGTCTTTTGGGGCGACGAGCGCTGTGTCCCGCCCGACCACCCGGACAGCAACTATCGGATGGCACGCCAAACGCTGCTCGATGCCGTGCCTCTCCCGGCGGATAACGTCCACCGCATACAGGGGGAGATGGAGCCAACCCGGGCAGCCGCCCAATACGAACGTACGCTGCGCGCTTTCTTCTCCTCGTCCGCTGGCGGGAGAGATGCCGGGAACGAGGAGACACCCGCGCGCTTCGACCTGGTTTTGCTGGGCATGGGCGGCGACGGACACACCGCTTCGCTCTTCCCCGGCACGATGGCCATCGGCGAGCAGACGCGCTGGGTGGTGGCGCACCACGTGGAAAAACTGTCCGCCTGGCGTGTCACCCTCACCCCGGTCGCCATCAACGCTGCCGCCAACGTGACTTTTCTCGTCTCCGGCGCGGGCAAGGCCGAACGATTGCAGCAGGTGTTGGCCGGGCCATACCGGCCCGACGTCCTGCCGGCACAAATCGTCAGGCCGGGCCGGGGTCGTCTGCGCTGGTTGGTGGATGCGGCGGCTGCGGCCTTGTTGTAAGGAGTCTACCCTAACCATAATAGGGCAATCGCATCTTATAGACAAAGTAAGTAAAACATGTACAATGGGTGTATGGCAAAGCGAAAATTCACTCTCACCGAGCAAGAACTTGGCGAACTTCGCCGCCGCATAGATAGCTGCAAAAATGGGTCCACGCGCATGCGCTATCAAGCGG
>JAJRXB010000493.1 GCA_024276515.1 Chloroflexota bacterium | reverse complement strand
TTCACAGTTGTCTATCCAGGCAGCAGGCGGGATGCCCAGGTTGTTGCCCGTCTCGTAGACTTTGGCCACCACTTCGGTGACGTACTTGGTGCCGACGCCGATGCTGCTCATGATCTCGCGAGCGGCGGCGGTGATCTCGGCCGTATCAATGCCATAGGGACAAAAGACGGAGCAGCGCCGGCACTCGGAGCACTGGTAGAAGTAAGTGTACCACTTCTCCAGCATCTCCTCGTCGAAGTCGGCAGCGTCGTTGAGGTCGGGGAACATGCGTCCGCCCAGCGTGTAATAGCGCCGATAGACCCGGCGCAGCAATTCGGCGCGGGCGACCGGCATGTTTTGCGGGTCGCCGGTGCCCAGGTAAAACTGACACTTGTCGGCGCAGGCGCCGCAGCGCACGCAGATATCCATAAAGACGCGCAACGCCTTGTTCTTCTCCAGCAACTCGCCCAGTTTGGCGACTCCCTTCTCCTGCCAGTCGGGTATGCGCTCCGGAGGCAGGTCGATGGCAATGTGGTCTTTGGGCTTGCCCGGCCAGCAACGTACTCCCACCGAAGCGTGCTCGCGGATGGGAGGCGGCGCCAGGATGCCGTCTCTGGCCGGGTCTTTGACAATCGGAGTCTCGTCGAATTTCGCCATTCGTCCCTCTCTTCAATCTCCAATCTCTAATCTCTTATAATCATCGAACCGGATAATCCCAGGGATTGACGTAACGCTTGCCCGGTTTTTGGATTTCGTAGGGCTGGTTGCGGGTGGGGCTGAAGAAGATGCCACCCGCGTGCAACAGCTTGCTGAAGGGGAAGTAAAGCATCAACGTCAGCACGAGCAGAAAGTGAAGCAGAAACAAAGGGTGCAAGGGCGGCGCGACCGGGTGCAACGTGAGCAACCCCAGGATGAAGGCTTTCACGTCTACCAGGTAAACGTGCGCCCAGTATTTGACCATCATGCCCGTCCCCGCGATGGCGCCCAGCAGGGCCAGGGCGAAGTAGTCGGGCAGGCCCGACAGGTAGAGGGTGCGCGGCAGGGCCAGTCGCCGCCAGAAGAGATACAGGGCGGCGACGCCGAATACGTAGCCGGCCCACAGACCAATGGTCCCCATCGAAACCCCGGCGATGGAGATGGCGATGCCGGGCACCGGGTAGGTGAAGTAGCGCAGGTGCCGGAGCAGGATGACGGAGAGGGCGACGTGGAAGGTCCAGGCCCCGGCCCACAAGAATTTATCGGCCTTGAAGAGGTTGGGGAAGATGAGCACGTCGCCGATGACGCGGGCCACGGCCCCGCTTTCGGTTTCCGGGGCCGGGGTGGTGACTTCGGGCCAGGGCATCGGGGTGCGCAGGTAGCCCCAAAGCCGCCACAACAGACCCAACACAAATGCCAAACCGGCAAAATAAGCCAAACCGATGATCAAAGATGAGGCCAGTGTCCATAAAGCGGTGGAGGTGTCCATAACTCCTCCTTGCGTGTTGTGTTGCGTATTGCGTGTTGCATATTGCGTATTGCGTGAATTCCCCCCATAACGCAGGTGGCTGACGGCCCGTGACTTATGGCCCATAGTCGGAGGCGAATGGAGGATGATGACTACTGCGCCGTTGCCAATGACCATCAGCCATCCAGAAAGCTGAGAACTGATTGCTGGGGGCTGGTCGCGAGGGGTGGGAACCAGTGGCCTGTTCCACAAACTTTTGGGGTATAGACGTAAGGACGAGGCATTCCGAGGGTGCATTTCAATTCTATGGCAGGATGCGTCCTTTATCTGGCCCGGCATCAGGCGATAGCGACTAAAGTCGCGCCTGAAGGCCCCAGGCCGAGGCGTCGGCCTGCGCCGACGCGCTGGCGTCCACGGGAGGTGGACGCCTGGCCGTCAGGCCTGCAGGAGCGGTTTGAACCGCGTTTG
>JAJRXB010000492.1 GCA_024276515.1 Chloroflexota bacterium | reverse complement strand
CCCTTCAAATCATCTTTGACAGAGTACTAGCTCCAATACCTTTCAAATAAGCGATTAAAATCGCCCCTACCGGGCTCAAGCCGGTCGTCCACCTACGTGGACGGGCTGTTCCCCTTGTCCGCGCAGGCGGACATTTGGCGCGAAGCGTCCTTCAGGAGCGGTTTCAACCGCTTGGACCGTTATTTGAAAGGTATTAGTACTAGCTCCGTTTCGAGAGTTCCCGCTTTTCGTACTCTCGAATTTCATCCATAAAGCTTATCCCCAGGGGAACGTTTTGTTGCAGGCAAAAGTAGTCCCACACTGCGCCGGAGGGCAATCCTTTGAGTTCTTCGAGCAGCGCCAGTCGCCCGGTGTAATCTCCCGACACTTCCATCTCTCGCAGTTGGTCGATCGGTTCCAGCAGGGCCAACAACAGGGCCCGCATCGTGCTGCGGGTGCCGATGACCCACGCCGCCACGCGGTTGATGCTGGCGTCGAAAAAGTCCAGCCCGATGTGAACGCGGTCGAGAAAGTCGCCGCGCACGATCTCCTGGGCGATGGCCTGCACTTCGTCCGAGAGGATGACCACGTGGTCGCTGTCCCAGCGCACCCCCCGGCTGACGTGCAACAGCACTTCGTCCACGAAGGTGAGGACGGAGGAGAGTTTGTCTGAGATCACCTCGGTGGGGTGGAAGTGGCCGCTGTCGAGGCACAACAACACGTCGTTGGTGATGGCGTAGCCCAGGTAAAATTCGTGCGAGCCGACGACGTAACTCTCCGAGCCGAGACCGAACAGCTTGCTTTCCACGGCGTCGAGGTGGTATCGGGGGTCCATCTTTTCGGCGAAGATTTTGTCCAGCGAGTCCTTCAGCAGCAGGCGCGGCGTCTTGCGGTCCACCGGCGTGTCTTTGAAACCGTCTGGAATCCAGACGTTGGTGACGCAGGGCGTGCCCAGTTCTCGCCCAAAGTGTTCGCCGATCACCCGGCAGGCGATGCAGTGCTCGATCCAGAACTGGCGGATGCCCTCGTCGTAGCTGGCCAGGGTGAAGCCGCTTTCGGCTTTGGGGTGAGAGAAACAGGTAGGGTTGAAGTCTATCCCGTGGCCTGTCTCTTTGGCCCAGGCGACCCAGGCGGCGAAGTGTTCGGGTCTCAGTTCGTTGCGTTCCACCTTTTTGCCGCCGGTCTCGGCGTAAATGGCATGCAGGTTCAGCCGGTGGCTGCCGGGGATCAGGCTGTAGGCTTTGTCCAGGTCGCTGCGCAGTTCGTCCGCGTTGCGGGCTTTGCCGGGATAGTTGCCTGTGGCCGCGATGCCACCGCCCAGCTCCGTGTCGGGCGACTCGAAGCCGGCGACGTCGTCACCCTGCCAGCAATGCAGGCTGATGGAAATTTGCGCCAGCGTCTCCAACGCCTGGTCGGCGTCCACACCGAGCATTGCGTATCGTTCCTGCGCCAGGGCGTAGGCGTCTTGAATCTGTTTGTCTGTGGGGTGATTGCTCATAGTCTTATCTCCTATCATCAAACGTGAAACGTGATGGTTGTGTCTCACGTTTCACGCATCACACATCACGCATCACGAGGGCCGGGCTTCAAGCCGTCTCCAGCGCCGCTTTGGCCCGGTTGGCGGCGGAGGAGGCATCTGGAGCATAGAGATCGGCGCCGACCTCCTCGGCGAATTGCTGGGTCACCGGTGCGCCACCCGCCATCACTGTCACCTGATCCCGCAACCCGGCTTCTTCGAGGGCCTCGAT
>JAJRXB010000491.1 GCA_024276515.1 Chloroflexota bacterium | reverse complement strand
TGGTGCTGCTCCCCCTCTGTGACCTGAAAACGGGGGCATCTGCTCGAAATCGACGGCCGTAAAGAAAAAGAGGGAGACTGACTCCCTCAGGGTGGCGTATGGTGAGGTATCCTACACAAACCGAACGCCGATCAAACCGTATGCAAAGATCCGGCCGAGGTCAAGAGGTACAGAAAGCGAGTTGCAAAAAAACAGATCCCAAAGCCGGGGTGCCCGGTCTGCAAGAGGTGCCCTCAACGGTGGGGCTACTACTATAGGTGGGATGTTCGTCTTCGTTGCGGCAAGAGGCTACGGCCGCTGCCGATTCTGCGATTTCGATGTCCGGATCACGGCACGTTCTCCTGGATTCCGCCGTTTCTCTGTCGATATTTGCGCTATCTGGCAGAGGTCGTGCAGACCGCAATCCAGGAATACGCGGAAGACCAGAGAGTCTCGTTCCTGGCAGTCCCACAGGATGCCGACGGGCCCTCTGCTCTTACGGTCGCCCGTTGGCTGGCGATGGCGGAACGCTCAGATATCGAAGCTTGGATGGAGCAAAGGCTCCTGGCGCACTCGACCGTCTGGCGCACCAAGCTCTTGCCCGAAGTTGAGCGAGAGTTTCCACGGCCGGACAATGCTCGGCCCTTCATCTGGAGGGTTCTCCAGATGGCCCGCTGCCTTTCGGGGCTGGACACAGCCACCTCCTCACCGTTACCCGTCTGTTTCATTCAACTCGCAAAACTGAATCTCGCTGACCGATACGCCGCCATCTTTCGCTGAGCCCTGGGGGGCCCTCCCGAGGGAGCTTCGTGCTGCCCCTGCCCACCCGGTCGGGCGACCTCCCTGCGTCCCAACACAAATCGAAAAGAACGGCCACTGGCCTGGTGCATGGTGGAGTCATCTTGAGAAATGGAGGTGCTCCACCTTGAACCAGTCCCTGAGGGTCGCAAGACCCGAGATCATCGACAGGCCCCTCGTGGAGGCGGCCTGGCGCTACCAACTGGTGGCCCAACTACTGGACGGGAACGCCGATCCTGAATACAAGCGCGACCTGCGTCAGAACCTACTCTCGCGGAAAGTCCATCACCCCTGGCGCGGGGCGATCAGGTTGAGCTCCCGGACGTTGCGGCGCTGGTGCAGGCGATACAAGAGGGGCGGCCTGAAAGGCCTGGTGCCCAAAACTCGCAGCGACAGTGGCTCTCTGCGCGCCTTACCGCCCGAGGCTCTCGAATACGCGCTGGAACTACGCCGCGAGGACGGCCGCCGCACGGTGCCCAAACTGCTTAAGCTCCTGGCTTTGAAGAAAGAGGACTGGCAGGGAATCAAGCGTTCCACGCTGGACCGCCACCTGCGTGCCTGCGGCTCGTTTCGTCAACGCGTGAGGAGTCCGCAGGGGCCTTTCCAGACCTTTGAGGCCAAGGAACCGAATTCACTGTGGCAGGGTGATGTGCTTCACGGTCCTGTGGTTCTGTTCGGCGACAAACCCCGACGTTGCCGCATCGTCTGCTGGATGGACGATTTCTCCCGTCACATCACACATATCGAGGCGTATCCGGATGAATCGCTACCAGCGATCGAGGACTCTCTCAAGAAGGCGATCCTCAAGTTTGGTCGGGCATCAACCCTTTTCGTAGACAACGCTTTTGTCTACTCGGGGAAGACCTTTTCCCTGGCTTGCTCCTTGCTCGGCATCGCCAAAATTCACTCGACTCCCCGCTACCCAGTCTCGCGCGGCAAACAGGAACGGCTCTTTTTAACTCTGCGCCAGCAGCTCCTCCAGGAGATCGAGAATCTCGAGCCGCTTTCCCACGAGCAATTCAACCGCTGCCTGGTCGCCTGGGCGGACCAGTATCACCGGACGAAGCACTCGCGGACCGGGCAGACTCCCAGAGAGCGATTCGCCAACAGGCCTTTCCGGCCCGTGAGCCTGGAGCAGTTGGAGGAGGCTTTCTGGCAGTGGGACAGGCGGACGGTCTCCTCCACCGGGGAGATCAAGTTCGCCGGCAACATCTATCGTGTCGACGCCACTCGATTTCAGGGCCGCCACGTAGTTCGTTACGACCCCTTCGATCTCACGAAGATACACCTCTGGCGTGACGGGCAAAGAGTCGCTACGGCGACCTGCGAGCGCCTGGTGCATCGCACCCGCCGCGGCAAGTCAGCTCCCGCCAGAACGCGAGACTCCGAGGCGGCTCAGCGCTACCTCGAGGACCTGGTGGAGGCCCACGATGAGCGGCTGGCCCAGGAACGCAACCAGATCGACTACCGCAACCTATCCGACAAGGAGGACACGAACAAATGACCCCGATTCTACTCGAGCATTTTCAGCTCAAACGACACCCTTTCAGCCCCGAGATCGAGGCTCACGCCCTGTTCGGGTTCAAAAGCTTCGAGCAGGGACAACGACGTCTTGAGCAGGGTCTCCATCAACGTGGAATGGTCCTGGTGGCGGGGGAGCCCGGGGCCGGCAAGACCGCCCTGGCCCGGTTCTTCTGTCATCGGCTGGCCTCGAGTTCCTATCGGGAACTCTATACCGTGACTCCGATGATCAAGAACCCGCTTCGGCCCGTGGTGGAGGACCTGCTGATCCAGCTTGGCGAGAAAATCCCGTTCAACAACGTCGCGCGGGGAATGGCTGTCCTTCAGGCTGCGTTGCTCAAGCATTACGAAAAAGGTCAGCTTCCCGTGGTGATTCTGGACGACGTCCACAACCTGACTGGGCCGGGGTGGCTGCTGTTGAAGTCATTGACGAACTACGAGATGGACTCCAAACTCCCCCTGCTGATGATCTTGCTAGGAGCTCGTCAGGAGGTTATCTCTAACCTCAACTGGAGTCGGCTCGATGAAGTGCGGAGTCGTCTTCTTTTCTGTTTTCACCTTCGTGGCCTGGAGCCGGACGAGACCGAGGCTTACCTGAAAGCCCACCTGGAATGGGCCGGCTGCACCCGCCCGGTTTTCCCTAAGGAAATATCGATGGAGATCCACCAGCGGGCCCACGGACTGCCCCGCCTCGTCAATCGGCTCGCTCACAGTTGTCTGATGGCGGCGGCCTGCGCGCGCAAGGAGCTCATTGATGGCCCTTGCCTGGAGCAAGCTGCCAGCGAGCACCTCTTCGCCTCCCCGACCAACGAAAGGAGACCAACATGAACAACAGTACTCGGCACCACCCGGAGGTCTCAGAGAACGGAATCATCCCGTCAACGCTTGTGCTCCTCGCTCTTGACCCTGAGCACATCCCCCTTCGGCTGGTCCGGAGCAACTTCAACAACCAGGAGCACCCTGTCCTCGAGGAACATCGAAGTTTCGACGATCTGCGGGGGCTCAAGCTGTATCTATCCGAATGGGCCGAGCCGAACGTCCTTCATCTGGCCGTCCCAGGAGATGGCCCCGACCCCCTCGGGGCACTCGACTGGTTGGAAGCGCAGGGATACACGCTGGAGCGATTTCCCCTTGCTTCATCGGTCTACGCAGGGAACCATTGGTTCGCTCCCTTCCGCCTGCCCGAAACTCATTACAACGCCTACACAATCGCTGTGCTGGCAGCCACCAGAGCAAGTGTCCCAGCCGCCGCCCTGGACCTGTATTACGGACTCTTGCACGTCAAAGACGACCTGAACCTTCTTCAGCATCAGGTGGCCGTGCTGACAGCCACTCTCACGGAGACTGATTCAACCGACCCGGCGGACTTTCGCCTCTGCCCATTTTGAGGAGGAACATGAATGGAACCTGAATACGAAAAAAACGTGGAAGAGCGCCTGGCAGCAGATGTGCTCGTGGGACTCTGGGAGATAGAGTTCATCTTGCAAGGCCTCAAGAGCAAAGCGACAACGCTATGGGGTCCGCTTGACGATTAACCTTCCCGACATTCCCTTCTGACCCCGAAAGGCTGGACGAACGTCCAGCCTTTACTCGCTTCAGCCCCGGCCATATGTCTCAAGCAAAGGGCCGTCAGACAAAATGAGCAGCAACATCTGGGCGAGAACTAGGATACCGATATCGAGCCGACTACCTCACAGGTAGCCTGTTTCGACATCACGATGAAGATGGCGCCCAAAATGAGCGACTGGACGTGCCCCCCCCCGCCCAGGTAAAGGAAAGAGACAGCTCTCGAATTCTGTGCCGGCTGGTTCAAAAGGGAAGAAATCGGAACAATCGAATGGGCGGCGGGTGCATTCGTTCCCTGCAAACGCCTCCCCGTCCAGGCTAACCAGAGCGGCGCTACTGCTGGCGGGCATCAGCCTGATACACATTGCTGGCACTTTCTGCATCGGTTCTTTGCTACTGGCCTGGGGTGGCGCGCTTCAGGGCCAAGCGGCACTTGGGCTGAGCGCATTTCTGGCTCTCGGATGGGCGTGGCGTCGCGAGAGCAACAAGCGCCTGGTGGGCGTCTGCG
>JAJRXB010000490.1 GCA_024276515.1 Chloroflexota bacterium | reverse complement strand
CCTACGTGGCGGCGGCGCGGGGCTACATTGACGACGTGATCGAGCCCAAGGAGACGCGGCCGCGGCTGATCAACGCGCTGGAGATGTTACAGAACAAGCGGGATTCCAATCCGCCCAAGAAGCACGGGAATATCCCGTTGTGAGTGGCAAAGGACACATGGGAGAGACTCTGGGCACAGTTGGCTTGGGGAGGTGACCGATGATCACTCTGACACTGGACCTGGCAACGTCGGCTGCGATTCTGGGTGCAACCGAGAATGATTTGCAGGCCATGTTGCGAAGACGAGAGATCGAGGGTGTTCGCGTTGATGGCCAGTGGCGCGTGTCGGTTTTCGTGCTGGCACGCCTTCTGAGCACCACGCCAGACACGTTGCTCGAATATCTGGAGGATGACATCCTGGGGCAGAAGATCGCTGAGACCGAAGAGGAGGAGCTGTTGGATAGCGGCCAGGCCCGGATGATCTATTCTCAGTACCTGACGGGGACCGGTTGATGTGGGAGGTACGATACACGCGCACTTTCCTGAAAGAGTTGGCCGATCTTCCAAAGGGCGTGCGGGAGCGTGCAGAGGAGATTGTGTTTGGCGAGCCCATTCGGCAAGACCCGTTCCTGGGGGGCAAGGTGCAAAAGCTGGTGGGGTACCGGGGCTATTACAAGTTGCGGGTGGGCAACTATCGGATTGGGATACGATTGGACTTCGAAGAAAGGATCATTGAATTCCGACGTGTTTTGCATCGCAAGGACATCTACCGTGAGTTTCCGTAGAGCGAGAGGAGAAATAATGGCGAGGTTAGTCATTACCGAAGAAAACAAACCCACTCCAGAAGAATTCCGGCGTATGTTGGCCGAGACGATGGCCCGGAGCAACCCGTTGGATGAGTTGTTGGAGCTTGCCCTTGAGTTGCGCGAGTACGAGCAGAAGTATGGCCTGTCTTCACCGGAGTTTTACGCTAGATATCAACGGGGCGAGATGGGAGATTCAGCCGAGGTAATGGATTGGGCTATGGCCTATGATTCTTTCCGCTACGACAACGCGCCCCACTTTCCCGACCTGCCTGGCTTTCCCGACCACAAGCACACTCCCCAGGGCGTGGAGCCGGCCGAGCCGCCGGATTTGAGCGACGTGTTGCGAGAGGTTGACGAGCATCTGTACCGGGAGGTGAACTGATGGAAACTGTGTACATCGTATTGATCGTGGCCGTAGTGGTGCTGGCCGTGGCCTGGATGTACCGCGAACGGCTGAGCAAGGGTTGGGTGAAAGGCTCCAAAGAGGGGTTGGAAGCCGGGCTGGAAGCCGAATCCCGGCCGGAGAGCAACAGCCCGGCCGGGGACGCTCCACCCCGACCCACCTCGCGCCGTGAGGTCAGCGAAAACGTGCTGCTGTGGTCGCGTATCAAGACTGTGCTCAACGCCCGCATCCTGCGCAACCGGCTGTTTCGCTCCAGCATCGAAGTCACTGATCAGCCGCCGAAACCCAAAACCCCGCCCAAACCACCGCGTCCGGGAGGGAGCACATGAGCCGCCGCCCGCACCTGGACCGCGAGCCGGAGATCGCCCTATTCGAAGAGATGATGGCCGGCGCCCGTGGCGAACGGATATTGCTCATCGAAGGCGAAAGCGGCATCGGCAAATCGCTGCTGCTGGAGGAGTTGCGGCCGCGCTGCCCGGCCGGCGGCTGCGCCTCGGTCAACTTTCGACACGAGGTATACGACGCCGGCGAGACCCTGGCCGACCTGG
>JAJRXB010000489.1 GCA_024276515.1 Chloroflexota bacterium | reverse complement strand
GGAAAACATCCGCTGCGCGTCAACGGCGCCATCCTGGGCATGAGAAGACGCGAAATAGAGCGCAAATTCGACGAGATGGTGGCCTTTGCCGAGACCTGTCCTGAGCTTGTCGAAGGATCGAAAAGTTCATGGACACGCCGGTCAAGCGCTACTCCAGCGGCATGTACGTGCGCCCGGCCTTCGCCGTGGCCGCCCACCTGGACCCGGAGATCCTGCTGGTGGACGAGATAGGAGCGACACCTTGACACCGGAAGAGTTCGAGCGCCTTGTTAGCCAACCGGAAAGCGAGACTCATAAATGATTTTCCAGCATCGTAGTGCGTCATTTGAATTGCGCAGAGGATGAAGGAGCATCCAGGTGATAGGTGAAGAGCAGTTGCCAAGGCTCACCATCATCCATAGGGACACGGATGTCCCGTTCGTTGAGGATGAGGCAGTAGCGTTCATAGGCTGCCTGCAGGCGACGATCCTCAAAACGGTCAGCCACCGACAAGATGATGCGCTCCGTCTTGTGGCGTACAAACTCGCCTGGTTGGTTCAGCAGCCGTACCAGGATGGTCTCCCGCTCCAGGTTCTTCAACTTGGTTTGGTAAAGCTCCTCCACATCGGTACTGAGCGGTTCCCCTTCTCGCCCTTTGGCCGTCGACCGTTTGTCCAGCCGTTTTCGTTCGGCTGCTTGTTGCTCCGCCTCTGCCCTCAGCACGGGTTTGAGGGCCTGTTCGATAAAGTCGTCGACCAACGTTTCCTGGGCGGTAAAGACCTCCAACTTCAATTGAGTCAGGATCGACTCCCGGGTCAAGTCCAGTTCGGCCACAGGTTTCTCTTCAGGACGGGGGCCTTGCCCGTCCACCCACTTCAGCACACGATCCAGTTCTGCCAGGCGAGCGGTGAATCTGCGGCTGCGATCCTTCAGGTTTCTGATCAGCTTCTTCAAGTCCTGGACCCCCAGTTTCAAGCCATTCGTCGGCGCCCCTCCCCGACGGAGTTGGGCCAGTTCTCGCTCGGCTTCTTCCAGCCTGGCCTGGTCGTTGGCCAGGCGAGTGGCGACCTGACGCCGGTTCTTCACGATCTTGGAGCGTTCTTCCTCATCCGCTTTCTCCAACACACTCGGTCGCAGGTGGGCCTGGCCGCCACCAAAGGCCGACCAGTTGACCCGCCGCTGCAATTGCTTGAGCAGGATTTCCACCCGCTGCCGGAAGCGCTGCGCATCGGTCACATCCTCTTCCGTCATCTCCTCAGGCTCAATGCCGACTACCAGCCGCACCCGTTTCTTGCTCCCGGCTTTTCCGTCCCATTCCACGATGCAGCGGATGGGGTCCTCCAGGTCGTAGAGGGACAATTCTGTGTCGAGACGGTAGCCCTCTATCTGTTTCACGGTCTGCCCGGACTGTGCATCCCAGACCTCGACCAGGACCGGGTGCTTTTTGAGTTCTTCTTCACTCACATCCGCCAAAGCATCCCGAATGGCCTTGATATTCTTGCCCCAGGTCAACAGCTTGGGACCGGTCTTCTGCGCCCAGCCAATCACCGCCTTGACGCTCCACCAGCGGTCGGCAATGACCAACTCCAACTGCCAGCCGGGCAGGACCCGATCCAGCCCCCCGTTGATGATCTCAACCACCCGTTTCACAACGGCCAAGGGCGTGATATCCGAAGGCCCCAGAGGACAAGTCACCGCATGGCCCGTATCCACATCCTGGGCCATGTGTCGCCGAAAGGCTTTGCAGATACCGTAGCGGGTGCCATGCTTCGTGCGGGCAATCGGTTCCCGGCGGAAGATGGCATTGACATAGTCATCCAAATAGACCGCCCGCCCCTTGACCAAGCCTCGGTGCACCCGCTGGGCGACCGCTTCTTCCTGGTAGTCTTGCAGGCGGGTAATCGTGGCCTCTTGCCCATTCGAGCGACGCACGGTCACTTTCTCCCGTGCCTGCTGCGCTGCTGCCACCAGCCAATGGCGCAGACTGGCGGCCGACAGCCCCTTGCTGCCAGCCAACAGCCCCTCCACGGGGTACCAGGAGAAGTGTTTGACCTGGCTGAGACGTTTCCCGCCACTGGCCATCAGGTACGTCAACGAGGTGTGCCACACCCGCTGCGGCGCCCAGCCACGCAACACCGCCAACGGCTTCTCGACCAAGCGACCAAGGCTTTCATACGCCCCGTTGGCGGCCAGATGAGCCACGCCCAGAGCCACACCCACCCGACCTGGCTGCGGCCTTTGCCATTCTCGCGGCGAGGGGTTGCTCGACACACTCGCCAGCGGCTGCCCATTCACCCCGGCCCAGTAGGCCCGCTGCCGCTCCGCGTCCAGGTAGGCCGCCACCTCCTCGGCCAGCCCCGCCTCCTCCGCTGCCCGCCAGCCCATCCGCTGCAGATGCCGACCCACCGTCCGGGCGCCTACCCCCACTTGGTCGGCCAGTCCGCGCTCGCTGTTCTTCTCCCTCCGCAGCAAGTTCCGCACGGCGCAACGAATCAAGGCCGCCTTGTGCGCCTCCATGCGGTAATCTCTCTGCTGCCCCGGGTTGAAGTGCCGCCGGTCTACCAGGTCGGCGCTGTTTCCCCGCGCCGCATAGGTCGCCTGGTAGTTCTTCACCGTCCGAGATTGCACTCCTTGCACCGCTGCCGCTTCTTCGATGGTGACCCACTGGGCATCGACCAGCCAGGTCATGAGGGCTTTCAACCCCTCCCGGTCCCCCTCGCGCAAAGAGATGAGCTTGCGCCCGTCCAATATGACCCAGGCGCGTCCCCGCTCGCGGTCCGGCCGCAGATCCAGTCGTGGCCTCATGATCCCTTCCCTCCCCCGGAGATGGATAACCTGCAGTATATTGTGCCACAAAACGGCCGATTTGTTAAGGAACTGGCGGCGGTATGCCTGCGTGATTCAAATGACGCACTTGCCCCCACCTATTGGGAGAGAAAATCATTTATGGCGCTCGTTGTTCCTCGACGCCCAGAATATCGCCGAGTTGGTGACGGTGGTCGACCGCCGGATGGAGTATTACAACACCGACCGACGACATTCCAGCATCGGCTATGTACCGCCT
>JAJRXB010000488.1 GCA_024276515.1 Chloroflexota bacterium | reverse complement strand
CAGCTTCACCGTCTGGCCCAGCGTCCGTTCGGCGGGCGAAAACCAGAGAAGCAGGGCCAGGATCACCACCAGCCCGGCCAACAGAGGCCACGTCCAGCGACGGATCGAGTTTAACACCATTGTCATACCCCACCTCCTTACCCCACCTGCTCTCCTGTTTCCCCCTTCCCGCCGCTGGGGGGAAGGGGGTTAGGGGAATGGGGGGCTGAGTAGTAACGTTTTCGGCTTGAAATCCATCACGAAACCTTCGCAGGGGTTCCGCTGCCTCCCTGCTCCCGTCGGGTCTGTGACCCGACGGGAGCAGGGAGGCTAATGATTGCCAGTATAGCACGGGGCCGGGAGCGATGCAAGCCAACGGGGGTATCCCCTAAACGTACCGCTCCAAACGCTTGAAAATGTTTATGCAAATGTGATAAAATGGAGTGTGGCGATAAAACGACGACAGCTTTGCCCAGAAGGAGACGACACCTATGATAGATCTCACCGGCCAGACTCTGGGCCAGTATCAAATACTGGAGCAAATCGGCGAGGGTGGCATGGCCACCGTTTACAAAGCCTACCAGCCTTCCCTCGACCGCTACGTAGCCATCAAGATTCTACCCCCCTATTTTATGCACGAACCCGGCTTTGCAGAACGCTTTGAGCGCGAGGCGAAAGCCATCGCCCAACTCGTGCACCCCAACATTCTGCCCATTTACGACTTCGGTCGTGAAGGCGACCTGAGCTACATCGTGATGCGCTACGTGGACGCCGGCACGCTCAAGAATCGGATGGCGCAACCCCTCCCTTTGAGCGAAATCGTACGCGTGATAGACGACCTGGCCTCCGCCCTGGACTACGCCCACCAGCAAGGGGTGATTCACCGCGACGTGAAACCGGGCAACGTGCTCATCGACGAGCGAGGCTGGGTGCTGCTCAGCGATTTTGGTCTGGCCAAAATGGTCGAAGGTTCGGTGGCGCTGACCGGCTCCGGCGTGGGCGTCGGCACGCCGGCGTACATGTCGCCCGAACAGGGCCAGGGCATCAAAGTGGACCACCGCGCCGACGTTTACTCGCTGGGTGTGATGCTGTACGAAATGGTGGTCGGCCAGGTTCCCTACGACGCCGAAACCCCCTTCGCCATCGTGCTCAAACACATCGCCGACCCACTGCCCCTGCCCCGCAGGGTCAACCCCAACGTGCCCGAGGGGGTGGAGCGAGTCATCCTCAAAGCGATGGCCAAGAATCCCGACGACCGCTTTGATTCGGCCGGCGACCTGGCATCGGCCCTGAGAGCCGCCGTCGCCGCTACGCCCGGAGTCCCGGCCGGCGAGGCCATCGCGCCCGTAGCCGGCGTGCCCACCGGGGCGGTCGAAGCTCCCATCGAGACGGCCCTCGTCGAGCCACCTCCCCCCACCGTGGTCGAGCCGGCCGCGCCGACTCGTCGCCCCCTGTGGTTGTGGGTCGGGGCCGGCGTGCTGGCCCTGATCCTGGTGGTGGGAGCCATCGCCCTGCTGACGGCCGGCGAGGAGGAGGCCCAGACCACCCCCACCTCGGTGGCCCAGGTCGAGGCTAACGAGACCCCGACCCGGGTCGAAGCCACCGAGGCCCCGGCCGGCGGAGAGACTCCCTCGCCTCAACTGGTGGAGGCAGCCCTGCCACCCGATCTGCTCATTCCACCCCAACAAGGCCAGATTCTCTTCACCTGCGAGGACGACCCCCAACAAATATGCATTTACAATGTGAATCCATCTCAGTTGGCGGACAGAATCTCGGTCAACATGGAGGTCGGATACCCAACCTGGTCACCCACAGGTGATCAAATCCTCTTCCACACGACGGGGAAGGACGGCCGGACCGACCTCTGGCTCGTCAGTCGTGATGGGAGCAACCTGCGGGCCCTCACCGACGTGCCCGGCGTCAACGAGGAAATGGCTGCCTGGTCGCCAGACGACAAATGGATTGCCTTCCACCGCAACGGCGGGCTCTATCTCATCCGTCCCGATGGACAAGAACTGAGGGAAATCCCCCTGCCTGAGGAATTACAAGGATGCATTTACGCCCCGGCCTGGTCCCCCGACGGCAAGGAACTGGCCTTTTTGCAAGATGACCACGAGTGCGGGGACAGAGAAGACGGACAGCCGATAAAGATGAGACTGGTGGCCATTGAGCGCGATGGCTCGCGTGCCCGTCCTCTGGCCGGGTGGGAAACCTCCAACCTCGGCGACATTCGAGTCGCCTGGTCGCCCGACGGCCAATTCGTCGCCTACCAACCGGAGGCCGAGCAGGAATGGCTGCTGGCCCGGACCGACGGGTCGGGCAAATTGCTCACCATCGGCCAGGCGCCGGAGTGGTGGTTCTCCAACTTCTGGCCTCGCTGGGGCGGACCCCCACCGCCCATCGCCGGCGTCGAGCCACCCGCCGGAGGGATGCTGTCCCCCGAAGGAACCATAGTGGAAGATTGCGAAACAGCCAAAGGCCAGATTTGCCTGCGCGGGCCGGACGACCGGGTTCAAGCCATCCCCATTGACCAAAGATTCTGGTTCCGCAGCCCTGGCTGGTCGCCCGACGGCCAGCAGATTGTCGTCTCGGCCAGCGACCGGGGCGACCCCTACGGCGAAGGTCCGGCCTGGGCCCCCGGCGACCTGTACATCCTCGACGCAACCTGCTTCGACCAGCCGGGAGCCTGCGCCGACCGTCTGCGCCGCATCACCTCCAGCGAAGACAACGACATCCAGCCGGCCTGGTCACCAGACGGCGAGTGGATCGCCTTTCACCGCAACGGCGACCTGGTCCTCGTTCGCCCAGACCCGGATAACCCCGAGATCACTCCCTTCAACTTCGACATGACCGAGCGCTGCGCCCTGAAGCCGGCCTGGTCCCCCGACAGTCGGCAAATCGCCTTTTTCAACATTGTCGGCGGCTGTGAGCAAGAACCCCCCTTCGATCTGGAGGTGCGCGTCGTTGGAGTGGATGGGGCGGACGACCACGCCATCTGGCGCGAACAGATGGACAGCCGGCCCTGGTCCGTGGCCTGGTCGCCGGATGGGCAGGCGGTGGCGGCCAACGTCAATCTCGGTGGCAAGCCTCGCTGGCTCCTCATCTCCCCGACCGACGGCACGGTGAGCGAAATGCCCTTCGAGCCTATCGAGTGGCTCCCCGAATACTGGCCGCCGTGGGGCGGCAAGGCGGCCCTCGTCCCCCCGTTTGAGGTCAGCGTGGAAGGCGAGCACTCCCCTGTCATCCCGCTCGACGAGGCAAACTTCGAGATGGACGACGGCGGCCGCTGGCAGGCCACCAGCGACGACCCAACCGCCGTGTTTGGCGGGCAGGCAGTGGCCTTCCTCGGCCTGGAAAAGGGAGGCATGAACCCGGTCGTCCGCTACCGAATCACCTTCGACCAGGAAGTGGACCTGACCGGCGTCACCCTGGAATTCGCCGGGTCTCAGAACACCAATCTCCGCTTGTACGATTCCGACGGGAACGAAGTGGCAGCCGTCGGGCCATTCCACTACGGGAACGCCGTCCGCCAGGAGCGGCTGAACGCGGGCACCACCCACGGCCGGGAGTTCTTCCTCCAGATCGAAAACGACATCTGTTGCTGGTTTGGCGTCCAAAACGTCACCCTTGAGGTGATGCCACCTCCACCGCCCGGCGCCGAGGGTCCTCCCCCACTCAACTGGGAAGCCTACGATGAATTCAACGGCGACCGTCTGGACACCGACGAGCGGTGGCTCGTCCCCCGCCGTGACCTTTCGGTGGAGGTAACTGTCGCCGACTCCCGCCTCGTCGTGCAGGGCGAGAGCGACACCGACCAACTCGTCGGCTACCCGCTGATCTCCAAAGAAGATGCGCCGGTGATGGGCGTCGAAGCAACCGTTGGGCTGGACGCCGCCGGCGAGGCTGGGGGCTTCGTCGGTGTCACCCTGCTCGGCGAGGGCGACGAATTCTGGCTGCTGGCCCTGGCCGGGCCCAACGGGGACGTCCTCCTGCACCACGGGCAGGGTGAGCAATCCCTCAGCACCGAGGTGGTCGCCCGTGCCGATTGCTGCCCCGGCGAGCACCGCCTGAGTCTGCGGGTCGAAGGCGACCGCCTGCTGGCCGGGGTGGACGACGAGATCGTGGCCGAGGTGGAGCTTCCCACCAAACCGCGCCGCTTTGGAATCAGCATCGGCCTGCCCCCCGGCGCCACCCTCTCGGTCCACGTCAACGAGGTGTTCGTGGCCATCGCCCGGTAGGAGCAGGGACGCAGCGTGCTGCGCTCCTGCTTCGCTCTTTTGCTGTGCAGAGCAGAAACCCGTTTTCTTGATGAACTTAAGAAATTATTCTGGGTATAGAGCTGAGTTTGGCCGCCCCGTCGCCTTGAGCTTAAGCGAAGCACCCTGTGGGTCAGCTCGAGGCGACTGGCGGCTTGTATAACCCAAACAATTTCGTTACTACTCAGCCAGAGCGTTTTTTCCCGTCATTGCGAGGAGCGGAGCGACGACCTGTGCCCCGAACGGGGTAAGCAATCCCCGTCGTTGACAGCAATGGCAGCCTGGAGATTGCTCCCCGGCACTTGCGTGCGGTGCAAGTGTCGCTCCGCTCGCAATGACAAAACATGACATTGTCAAGATAGTTACCATTCGATTAAAACATTTGACCATTGTGATTATGCTACTCTACCTTTGGCCACATAGACTCGAATATTTGTGCTCACAATCTGGGAGATGCACCTACGTAACATTGTCGAACTACTCAGGCTATTGGGTAACGCAGGCCAAATTAGCCAGGATTAGTACTACAACCGCACTTCCCCTTTTGAGAGGGCAGAAGGTGACTGTCACCTGCAAAGATAGCCGGAATTCGCGACCATCGTCTGGCACGACGTAGGCGACTCTTTACCTACGGCCCTACAGGTGACAGTCACCTGGGGCATCTACGGTTGTAGTATTAGGGGATTTGGAGATAAGAAGATGAAGAAAAATCTCCTAATCTCCCAATCCCGGCCAAAAAATAGGTTTAATCAGGCAAGCCTGCGTAGTAACCAAGAAAGTAAGAGAGGCATCGAGCTCCAGGCTTATAGCGGCAACATTCTGCGCTGGTACGGCACGCTGGAAGTAGATGCGCCTCAAGACCGGGAGGCAGTGCAGACAGAAAGGGGTATCACCCGTGCCGAACCCTGAGAACGCTCGCATCGACGACCGATACGGCAACCTGCAAAAGCACCTGAATCCCAACCCCATTCAGCGATGGTTGCTGAGACGGTTTCACCGGCGCATCCTTGAATTAGTGAAAGAGACCGGCGCCCGCCGCATCCTCGACGCCGGCTGCGGTGAGGGCTTCACCCTGCGCGAACTACGAGAGGGTGGAGTCCAGGCAAAGATGATCGGGGTGGATTTCAGCTCCGCTGCGCTGGCCTGGAGCCAGGCCCACCAGATGGCCCTGTCGCCGCTGAGCCTGGCCGACGCGCGCCACCTGCCCTTCCCCGACGACAGCTTCGACCTGGTGCTATGCCTGGAGGTGCTGGAGCACCTGCCCGATTCGGCGCTGGGCCTGCGCGAGTTGCTGCGCGTATCCCGGGACTACGTCCTGGTCAGCGTGCCGCACGAACCCTTCTTCCGGGGGGCGAATTTCTTGCGGGGCAAGCACCTGCGCGCGCTGGGCAACGATCCCGAACATCTGCACAATTACAGCGGGCGCGCCTTCCGTCGCCTGATGTCGGCCCAGGCGGACGTGGTGTGGCACGGCTATCGCTTTCCGTGGCAGATTGCCCTGGCGTGCAAGCGGGGGTAGAAATCGGCGCCACGCTTACAAAAAAGATGAAAGGCACGGACTGATCCGTGCCTTTCGTGCTTTGTAACTATCCAGCCAACCCTCCCGCAGGTTGCAATGAACGGTATTCTGGCCTCCGAGCAGTTTTCGGCCCCAAAAGGTTCAAACCTGCGGGAGGGTGAAATAGTTACCCTGCTTTTATGGAAATCTTGGTTACGCTTCGCCCGTCTTCTCGCCTGGCTTAAGGCTGGCGGGGACAGCGGCCTGAATCTCCTCTGCCCGCTTGCGCGCCTCAGCAACGATCTCTTCGGCACGCTTGCGAGCGTCGGTTGTGATCTCCTCGGCGCGCCGACGCGCGTCGGCGGTGATAGCCTCTGCCTTTTCGCGAGCCTCGGCGATGGTTTCACTGGCCCGGTCTTTTAGCTCCAGGCCAGTGTCACGGATCTGGGCCCGGGTTTCCTCCCCCGATTGGGGAGCCAAGAGCAAAGCCATTGCCGCACCTACCAACCCACCAATAACCAATCCAGCGAAGAATTCGCCACCACTGCTACCATTTGCCATTGTTTGCCTCCTTTCTCAAATTCAAATCTCGAACCACATCGGTTGAATCTATCTACTTTCGCGGTCGGGTGAACGCTCGGATGACGCCCTTCACGGCCGAGACATAGCTCATCACCTCAATGACCGGTTTGACAGCAGTATCGCTGATAAAGACCGTCCGGCTGTGGACGGTGCGAATCGTATCGTCCACTCGCTGGAGCATTGGACGCAGTTCATTTTCGACAAACTGGACGAGGTCATATAGCTTCAGCGCGACGTAAATGATGGCCACCACAGCCACAATCATCAGCAAACTGAGGATTATCGACTGGACGCCCAGCAAGATGATGAAGATGTCGCGCAAGACGGCGGCCGCTGGCGGATTGTTGAAGAGCAGCACGCCGACGACGATGAGAGCAACCAGGATGACCAGGGCTACCACGGCCGCGATGATGGCCGGCTTACGGCTGGCGCCCAACCCAGGCGACACCTCCGCTGGCCGCTCTTGTCCGGCAGGCTCCGGCAAAGCAAGCACCTCGTCTGGCGACGGGGCACCAACGGTCGAATTCGGACGGTCGTTCGGCATAGTTGGGTCTCCTTTATCGGCGACGATGAAACCTCAGAAAGATTATATCACACCTTCAACCACCTGGCAATGAAGAGCATACCCCAACTCGCCAGACTGGCTTCGACGACGTGCAACGGCCCGATCATAAATACGTTCAGGCCAATGGCGTCTCCGATCAGCTCTCCCAGAATGAAGCCGGCGATGGCCACGATCAGGTAAAGGGGCAACTCGCGGAAGGTTTGCCCACGCCATAGATGAAACAGCGCGCCGTAAATCCCGGCGATCAGGGACGATAGCAACAAAAAAGGAGACATTTCAAAATCTCAAATCGGCAAATCGGCAAATCGCAAATGAGTCTGGAAGATAGTAGCGACTTCAGTCGCCAGGAACGACTATCGTCACTACTCACGGATTTTAGCCGAAATCCGCACTCTCAATGATTCCCCCGCCCAACACCACCTCGCCCTGGTAAAAGACGACGCTCTGACCCGGGGTGACGTCGCGCAACGGCTCGTCGAAGCGAACGTGGGCGCGGTCGCCGGGCAGGGGAGTGAGGGTGGCCGGGACTTCTCGCGCCTTGTAGCGAATCTTGGCGGCGACGCGCAATGGACTGGGAGGCGGGCGACCACTGACGTAAGTCACGTCAACGGCGGTCAGTTCGCGGCGGCCCAGTTCCTCGGCCGTGCCCACGATGATGGCGTTGCGCGACGGCTCCAGTGCCAGCACATAAAGAGGCTGCCGCGCAGCGATTCCCAATCCTTTGCGCTGACCGACGGTGTAATAAGGGAGTCCCCGGTGCTCGCCCAGCACCCGCCCCGCCGTGTCGAGAATGGGACCGGGTTGGATGGCCTCTGGCGCGTGGCGCGAGAGGAACTGCCGGTAGTCGCCGTTCCCCACAAAGCAGAGGTCCTGGCTGTCGGCACGGTTGAAAACGGGCAACCCTCGGGCCTGGGCCATCGCCCGCACTTGCAACTTGGTGTACTCTCCCAACGGAAAAAGGGCGTGGGCCAATTGCGCCTGTCCCAGCCGGTGGAGCACGTAGCTCTGATCCTTGGCCGGGTCAATCCCTTTGAGCAATTGATATTCGCCGCTCTCCGTTCGGCGCACACGGGCGTAATGGCCGGTCGCCAGATAGTCGGCGTCCAGGGCCAGAGCTTCCTCCAGCAGCCGCCCGAATCGAATATGCCGGTTGCAGACCGGGCAGGGATTGGGCGTGAGGCCGCGGGCGTAGGCTTCGGTGAAGTAATCCACTACCGTCTTCTTGAAGATTTCCTTGTAATCCCGCACGTAAAAAGGGATGCCCAGGACGCCCGCCACGCGACGGGCATCGGCGACGGCGTCGGGGGTGCAGCAACGGTTGGCCGCCGGACCGGCCTCGGCCCACAGCCGCAACATGACGCCGGTCACCCGGTAGCCCTGCTCCAGCAACAGGGCTGCCGCCACCGAACTATCCACGCCGCCACTCATCGCCACAACCACGTGCCGCCCGGCTTTGTTCTCTGCCATCTGTCACCAGTCAAAGATATGTCGGCTGCGCGTCTTGATGCTGCCAGGACTATATGTTACAATCATATCAATTCCAACACAAATAGGGAGGTACGCAATGCGATACGAAATTCACGGCACGGTGATGCAATCGGTGGACGTCTACCTGAGTCAGGGAGAGGCCGTCTACACCGAGTCGGGTGGGATGGCGTGGATGCGCGGCGACATCGAGATGACGACCAACACCCGGGGCGGGTTGATGGCCGGTCTGGGCCGGGCGCTGGCGGGCGAATCCCTCTTTATGACCACCTATACCTGTCGCAGCGGCAAGGGGCTGGTGGTGTTCACCCCCGAAGCGCCGGGCAAGGTGCTCGACTTTCAACTCGCCGCCGGGCAGAGTCTCATCTGTCAAAAAGACGCCTTTATGTGCGCCGAAAACTCGGTGGAGTTGAAGATGCACTTCCGCAAAAAGTTGGGCGCGGGACTTTTCGGCGGCGAGGGCTTCATTTTGCAGAAAGTCACCGGGCCAGGGGTGGTCTTTCTGGAGATCCCCGGCGAGGTGCGAGAATACACTCTGGCGGCCGGGGAGAGTATGCGGGTGGACCCCGGTCACATCGCGCTGTTCGAGCCGACGGTCAAATACGACATCAACCGGGTGAAAGGGGTGTCCAACATCCTCTTCTCCGGTGAGGGGCTCTTTCTGGCAACGTTGACCGGCCCAGGCCAGGTGTGGCTGCAAAGCCTGCCGCTGTCGAACCTGGCGGGCAAGCTGGCCAAATATATGCCGGCGAAGAGCAGCTAAACCACCGGCGCGTAGACGGGGCTGGTGGTCCGCAGTCTGTCCACGATGCCGGGCAGAATCTCCAGCACGTAGTCCACGTCGGCCTGGGTGTTGCTTCGACCCAGGGTGAGGCGCAGCGCGCCCAACGCCAGGGTGTGTTCAACCCCCATCGCCACCAGCACGTGACTCGGTTCGGGCATGCCGCTGGTGCACGCGCTGCCGCTGGCGGCGCACACGCCGGCCATATCCAGGTGCATCAGCAGGCCGTCGGCCTCCACGCCGGGGATGACGAAGCTGGCATGGCCGGGCAACCGCCGCTCCGGGTGGCCGGTCAGTTGCGCGTCGGAGATGGCGGCCAGGACCCCGTCCACCAGCCGGTCGCGCAGGGCGGCCAGCCGGGCGTTTTCGCTCTCCCGCTCGTCGTGCGCCAGCCTGAGGGCGGCTGCCAGACCGACGATGTAAGGTATGTTCTCCGTCCCGGCGCGGCGCCCCCCTTCGTGACCGCCGCCGGTCTGCTGAGGCAGCAACGGCGTCCCCTGCCGTACGTAAAGCACCCCCACGCCCTTGGGCGCATAGAACTTGTGCCCCGACAGCGACAGCAAGTCCACGTTCAGCCGGTCCACGTTCAAATCCAGGTAGCCGCCGGCCTGCACCGCGTCGGTGTGGAAGGGGACCCCACGCTCGCGGGCGATGGCCCCGATTTCGGCCAGGGGCTCGATGGTGCCCACTTCGTTGTTGGCGTACATGACGCTGACGAGGACGGTGTCGGGCCGGATGGCGCGGGCCACGTCGTCGGGGTTCACCAGACCGTGCTCGTCCACCGGCACCACCGTCTGCTCAAAGCCAAACAGTTCGCACAGTTGGTCAATGGTGTGACTCACGGCGTGGTGCTCGATGGGACTGGTGACGAGGTGCTGCCCCTTCCCCGCCAGTTTGCTGGCCCAGGCCACGCCGCGGATGGCCAGGTTGTCGCTCTCGCTGCCGCAACTGGTGAAGATCACCTCCTTGGGCTTGCAGCCGAGGATCTCGGCCACGTCGCGCCGGGCCTGGTCGAGGGCGCGGGCGGAGGCGCGCGCCTGCCGGTGCAGGCCCGAGGCGTTGCCGTAATGCTCGGTGAAGTAGGGCAGCATCGCCTCCACCACCCGGGGATCCACCGGCGTGGAGGCGGAGTGGTCCAGATAAATCGTTCGCTTTTCGGTCATGTCTTCTATCGCCCTCCAGTCTGATACACAACCTCGGTAGTGGTAGAAAAGTAAGTGACAGTACTTACGCAATTTAGGCTTGTAGTGACGACTTCCCTGTCCTGGCGGCAGGACAGGCAGTCGTTGATTGCCTGCATTATATGAAGCCTAAAACGACTGCCTGTCCTGCCGCCAGGCCAGGGAAGTCGTTACTACGGATCCTATTTTTTGTGCTCAACTGCGTAAGTCCTGTAAGTGATATGTCATTGCGAGGGAGTGAAACGGACGAAGCAATCCCTGCATTGCAGGCCGGAGATTGCGTCGCTTCGCTCGCAATGACACCCCCCGTCACTTACAGTTTAACCACCACCACAACCTCAATTCTAGCGTCAGGACAAGCTAACGTCAAATGTAATTCCTACTCAGGTTCAGCCCGACAAGCAATCCATTGTCCCCCGTGCCAGGCTGTGGTATACTTGCCCCCGATCGGGAGTAATTCTGCAAAGGGCAGACACGTGGGTCTGCCCCCCGGCCCGACCCGCCGGGGCTGGCTACGAAAACGCCGTAAATGTAGGGGGCGAACCTGTGTGTTCGCCCTGAGACAGGCACAGAGGTGTTTCTTATTGCGTGTTCCGTGTCTCGTAACGGAACACGCAACACGTATCACGTCTGACAGGTGACACGATGACACAAACCATCGACGCGCAGGTGAAAGCGATACGGGCAGAAATTCAGGAGATTAGGCAATGGCCGGACTGGGCGACCACGGACTTATCTTATGGCTGACGTAACAGATACCGCTATGACGGCCGCCTATGGCGGCCAGGGATGGTCGCCGCGCACCGCCTCCTTGCGCCAGGAGATCGGAGGGGTGTGGGGAGCGTGCGGGGTGACGACGGAGTGGGCACCGCTCAAGGCCGTCCTGCTCCACAGGCCAGGACCAGAGTTGGGAGCGTCGGTGGACCCGAACGCCGTGCAAATGCTGGCGCAGCCAGACGTTGGCCGGGCCAGGTCGCAGCACGATGCCCTGGCCCAGGCCTACCGCGAGGCCGGCGTCGTGGTGCATTACGTCGAACCGGGCGAGACGCCCCCGCCCAACCTGATGTTCGTGGCCGACCTGATGTTCATGACGCCGGAAGGGGCGATTCTGGGGCGACCGGCCTCCACCGTCCGCGCGGGCGAGGAGCGACTCGTCGCCCGGCGGTTGGCCGAACTGGGCATCCCCATTCTGCGCAGCGTGCGGGGGACGGGCACCTTTGAGGGGGCAGACGCGGCATGGATCGACCCGGAGACGGTGCTCCTGGCCAGGGGCCTGCGAACCAACGCCGAGGGCGCAACTCAGGTGACGAGCACGCTGGGCGAGATGGGGGTCGAGGTCATCCAGGTGGATTTGCCCTACGGGACGATGCACCTGATGGGACAGTTGCGCTTTGCGGATCGAGACCTGGCCGTGGCCTGGCCCAAACGAACCCCGTACACAGCCGTCGAAGCCCTGCGAGCGCGCGGCTACACCGTGATCTTCCTGCCAGACGAGGCCGAAGCGGTCCACGGCGCGGCACTCAACTTTGTGACTCTGGGGCCGCGGCAAATTCTGATGGCAGCCGGCAACCCAATCACTCAGGCCTTCTACGAAAAGGCCGGCATCACCTGCCGGACGGTTGAGGTGGACGAACTCATCAAGGCCGCCGGGGGCATAGGCTGTCTGACCGGGATTCTTCAGCGCGCCGGGTAGATTGAGCCAGGAATGCCTCGCCCTCATTCCCTCGTTGGCGGACGAGGCGGTCTCCCCGTTAAGCGTTGATGATGTTTGGGAGCGCGAGGGCTTGCCCTCTCCCTCTCCCAATTTGGGAGAGGGAGGGGGGCAGGCGGGGTGGGTGAGGGCTTTGCCTCCTCTCGCCGCCAACACGCAAGAGGGGAACTACCGGGGACGACGGGCAACCCAAATTTGCTCCGGCGAATCGTCGCAAAAGGGACTGCGGTCGAAGTCGCCGTAGAGCGCCTCGATCTCGAAGCCGGCCTCTTCCAGCAACGCCCGAGCCTGCTCCGGCTCCAGCCAACTGAAGTTGAGCCGGTGATACTGTCGGCGCACCACCACGCCCACGCCATCTATCTCATCGGTCCAGGCGATGATGCGCATCGTCTGGGCCTCCAGGTCGTACCGGGTGGTCGTCCAGAGCAAAACGTCCTGGCCCGTCTCGGAGTCGGTGTATTCGGCGCGCAAGATGACGCCGCTGTGACGGGCAGCCGCGTCCGGGTCGAAAACAAAGTGATCGAAGATGAGACGACCACCGGGAGCCAGTTGACTGTAAATGTGACGCAGCCCCGCCCGCTTGTCGTCCATCGTCACCAGGTGACCGATGGTGTGGTAGGGGATGGTGATCAACTCGGCCGGCTGAGGGAGGACAAAGTCGCGGAAGTCGGCGTGGATGAGGGTCAGTCGATCCAAAACGCCGGCCGCCTGCGCCCTGGCCCGGCAACGGTGCAACATCTCGGCCGAGGCGTCGACGCCGGTGATGGATTTGCCCACTTTAGCCACCTCCACGGCGATGCGCCCGTCGCCCACCCCCAACTCGACGACCAGCCCCGGCGTCTCTCGGCAAACTTCCACGTAAAAGGGCAAATTGCGCGCTGCCGCCGGCGCTGTGGCCGTCCAGATCTCGTAAATACTGGCGAAGGTATCGTATTCGGCGGTTGGGTTCATAGATGTCTCCCTGAGAGATTGGCAGCAATGGGACGAGGCATCCTCCTGCTGGGAGAAACGACGCTTGCCCTTATTGGGCGGATGATGTAAATTATACTTTGTCCCCACGCAATACGCAATACTCAGAGGCTTATGCTTGCAAAACGGATCATCCCCTGTCTCGACGTGAAAGATGGGCGCGTGGTGAAAGGCGTCCAATTCGTGAATCTGCGCGACGCCGGCGACCCGGTGGCCCAGGCCCAGGTGTACGACGCCGAAGGGGCCGACGAACTGGTCTTTTTGGACATCACCGCCAGCCACGAGCGGCGCGGCCTGACGCTGGAGATGGCCCGTCGCGTGGCCGAGACGGTCTTCATCCCCTTCACCGTCGGCGGCGGCATCGGCAGCGTAGACGATATGCGGGCCATCATCGCCACCGGCGCCGACAAGGTGAGCATCAACACCGCCGCCGTCCGCGACCCGGACCTCATCACGCGGGGGGCACGGGCCTTTGGCAGCAACGCCATCGTCGTCGCCATCGACGCCCGCCGCCGCGTGGACACCTCGTCACCGGCGTGGGAGACCACCACCCACGGCGGGCGGCGGCGCACCGGCCTGGATGCGGTCGCGTGGGCGCGCGAGTGTCAGCGGCGCGGCGCGGGCGAAATCCTGCTGACCAGCATGGACGCCGACGGCACCCAGGCCGGCTACGACCTTGAACTGACCCGGGTCGTGGCCGACGCGGTCAGCATCCCGGTCATCGCCAGCGGCGGGGCCGGCGCGCTGGATCATTTTTACGACGTGCTGACCGCCGGCGGCGCCGACGCGGCCCTGGCCGCCAGTCTCTTCCATTTCCGGCAGCTCTCCATCGCCCAGGTGAAAGCGTACCTGGCTGAAAACGGGGTATGGGTCAGGCGATGAAATCTCAAATCTCAAATCTCGGATGGGACGAGCGAGGGCTGATCCCCGCCATCGTGCAGAATGCGGAGACGGGCGAGGTGCTGACCCTGGCCTATATGAACGCCGAGTCGCTGCGGCTGACGCTGGAGACGGGTGAGACCTGGTTCTGGAGTCGCAGTCGGCGGGAGTTGTGGCACAAGGGAGCCACCAGCGGCAACACCCAGCGCGTGGTCGAGGTCCGTTACGATTGCGACGGCGACGCGCTGCTGGTGCGGGTGGCCCCGGCCGGGCCGGCCTGCCACACAGGGGAGCGGAGTTGCTTTTATCGAGTGTTGGCTGACACGGACTCTACGGATTACACGGAGGCTGACACGGACTCTACGGATTACACGGACGCTGACACGGACTCTACGGATTACACGGAGGCTGACACGGACAACACGGAAGCCGACACAGACGTTGCGATGGAGCAGGCATCTGCAGAATCCGTATCCGTGCAATCCGAGGAATCCGTGTCAGCCCAATCCGTGGAGTCCGCGTCAGCCCAATCCGTGCCCTCCGTGCAATCCGTGGAGTCCGCGTCAGCGCAATCCGTGCCCTCCGTGCAATCCGTGGAGTCCGCGTCAGCCCAATCCGTGCCCTCCGTGCAATCCGCGGAGTCCGTGTCAGCCCAATCCGTGCAATCCGTGGAGTCCGTGTCAGCCCAATCCGTGCAATCCGCGGAGTCCGTGTCAGCCCCAGCCAGCAAAAAAGTCAAAGGGCCCCACGAAGACATCACGTACAAAGTCAATGGCGCGGCGATGGCTATCCATCGTCGCCTGGGACCGGGACACAAAGAGGACGTATATCAGCGAGCATTAGAGCACGAACTCTCAGAAGCCGGTCTGACCTTTGAGCCACAGAAGAATCTGCCAGTCTACGACGGGAAGCGACTGGTAGGTTTCTACATCCCTGACTTTATCGTTGAAGGCAAAGTCATCGTCGAAATCAAAGCCCACAAATTCTTGACAGAAGATCACCTTGCCCAGGTCATCACCTACTTGAACCACACCGGCTGCTCTGTTGGCCTGCTCATCAACTTCGGTGGTCGTAGCCTTAAGTGGCGTCGCGTCTTTCCATCGCCGAGTGCCAGTCAACGCAAAATCAACCACCAATGGCTATTTGTGCCCGATTGGCTGGAACGAGAGAACGAGGAACAAAACTGACGCGGACTCTACGGATTACACGGACGCCGGCACGGACAACACGGATGCCGACACAGACGTTGCAATAAAGCAGGCATCTGCGGAATCCGCGTCAGCCCCATCCGTGCCCTCCGTGCCCTCCGTGCAATCCGCGGAGTCCGTGTCAGCCCAATCCGTG
>JAJRXB010000487.1 GCA_024276515.1 Chloroflexota bacterium | reverse complement strand
GCGTCGGCGTGGCGGTGGCCGGGGGCGGCGTGGGCGTGACGACGACGACCAACGGGGTAGCCGTGGGAGCCGGCGTGTTGGTGCTGGTGGGAGCCACGGTCGGGAGCGGCGTCGGCGTGTCCACGCCCTGGGCGGCCAGGGTGGCCGCCAGCGCCGTTTGGGTGGCGTTGATCGCCTCTTGTTTCAACTCGGCGGTCGTGAAAAGGCGAGTTCCAACGACGGCCAGCGCGACCAGGCAAACCAGCAGAATAGCCCCTGCCCCGAGGGCAACCGGCAAAACCGGCAAGCCGGCGATGGTCCCCGGCGCAGCGGCCTGGGTCACAGCCCCCGGGGTTGCCGCCTCGGTCACCTGGGCCGGCAGAGGTGTGGGTGTGCGATCCAGACCCGGTGTCACGGTCACTTCTTTGACCCGTGGCGTCGGCGCGATGGTGGTGATGGGCATCGCCGCCAACGTCTGATCGGCCGTCACGCCGACCGCCTCCCTCAACGCTTTGGCCAATTCGCTGGCCGTCTGGTAGCGGTCGTCGGGATTCTTGCTCATCGCCTTGAGGATGACCCGCTCCACCGATTCTGGAACGTTGGGGTTGATCGTCGTCGGCAGCGGCAGGGGGTCGTTGATGTGCTTCATAATGATGGCGAAGGGGGTGTCGGCGTCGAAGGGGACGCGCCCCGTCACCATCTCGTAGAGCACCACCCCCAGCGAGTAGATGTCACTGCGCTCATCCCCCCGCTCCCCCTGTCCCTGCTCCGGCGACATGTAGGCCGGCGTGCCCGAAATGGCCCCCGTCATCGTGTAGCGGGTGGCACCCACGATGCGGGCGATGCCAAAGTCGGTCAGCACCACCTGCCCCTCGGCGGTGAACATGATGTTGGCCGGCTTCAGGTCGCGGTGGACCATACCCCGCGAGTGGGCGTAGTCTATGGCGCTGGACAGGGCCGTGATGATGCGTGTGGTTTCGGCCAGGGTAAAAATTTGACCTTTGACGCTCCGCTCTTTGAGTTCGGCTTTAAGTGTGGGCCCTTCCACGAACTCCATCACCATGTAATACAGGTCGCCTTCCACGTCGAAGTCGTAAACCTGCACGATGTTGGGGTGACGCAGGCGGGCCACCGCCGTCGCCTCCCGCTCGAAACGACCGATGAAGTCCTCGTCGTCGGCCAGGTGACTGTGCAGCACTTTGATGGCCACGTATCGGTCCAGGCCGGGTTGATAGCCCTTGTAGACTTCGGCCATCCCCCCCCGGCCCAACCGGGCGACGATACGGTATTTTCCCAGAGTCCTGCCAACCATGTCACTCATGTTACACCTGCTATTTCAATGGTCAATAGTTATGAACTCTGCCGTGCGACGGGCACACAACACGCAGCACGCGATAGACACAGTGATTATATCAAAGGAGTCAGGGAGCGTCAATGGGAAACACTCACCATTTTAGGGCAATCGCATCTAAATTCGAGTTTGGCCCCAAACCGTCATTCTGCCCGCACCTGCGATGGGGCAGGTGAGCGACGAGGGGGGAATCGCCCCGGAATAGGGATTCCGGGGCTACGAGATGGGGCGATGAGCAT
>JAJRXB010000486.1 GCA_024276515.1 Chloroflexota bacterium | reverse complement strand
TCCGGGAGACCGGCATACGTATCAGAAGGATAGGCATAATGGCGACTTGTGCAAGCAGATCTGGTCATATCAACCGGTAGACCCCGATCGCCATTCCCAGAATACCACCGCCCTTGAAAAGCAGTTCTTTGCGTGGGACATGCTCTCGCAGAACGTGGAAACGGCTTTGGTCTATGCCCGTGAATCTCATGACCTCTTCACCCGCTTGGGGATGAGCCAGGAGATTGAAGAGATGGAAGCAGTCATCGGCCGGCTGGAAGAAAAGGAATATGAGCACAGTGATGCCTGACGCGGGTCGGCAGATGAGCGGGCTGACTTTGACCGGAAGAAGGTGTGCTATATCGTCTCCACAATGATGCACACAAATCCTCTTGGGCGCCGTTTTTGGCCCAAAAACGGCGCAAAAAGGGCCGATTCCGGCCCCGTAAGGCCGAAGAAAAACGTCGCATAAGGTGGACGCGGGAGACCGAATGCTTAATCTCATTGACGAATTCACCGCTGGCGCGGGAGCAGGTTTAACTGGCGGATGTCAAGGGGCTGGCTGCGGGGAAGTGGCAGGCGCGCCGCAACCAGGCGGTGCCGGCCTTGATGCTTCATGCCTATCTACATCACTCTCTCCCAGGCCGACTTGTCGGCGGCAGTGGAGCGAGTTGCCTGGGGAGATAGGTGATGCGGGGATGTCGCCTCGGCCCCAGATCAGCAGGGCGCAATCATTTCCAGGTCAAGCCCCTGGCGACTGATCTCGAAACGGTCTGAGCGGCGAAGGATGCTCAGGTGGGGAGACAGGTCAAAGGGAAACGCAGCCGGGGATTGGATTAACTCTGCCAGAAGGAGCTGTCCATTGTCTTGTACTGTTATTCTTTCGGTATTTCGCCCTGTAAGGCCACTTCGCACCCCAAGGGCGCTGCGCAAAACACATTCCAGAAACCACAGCGCCAGTGCTGAATCAGATGTTTGACGAGGGAGCGGGGCTTCGTATACGTGGCGGGCCGATGGTAAGGCGCGGGTGACGCCCCAGGCCACGAAGGTGCGGAGGAGCCTGGGCACGGCGCGTTCGAGGGTGGTCCGTTGCCCCCAGGTTTCTCGCATGCGGCGCAGCACCTGGGTCGAGTCGAACTCCCCCTGCAAGTTGAGCAGCCGGCCCACGGTGCTCGCCACGTCGCGGAAGAAGGGGTAGGCCAGCAGGGACATCCCCCAGTGCAGCCAGAGCCGCTCTTCAGGTGCCACACGGGGCAACAAAGCCAACCCTTCTGCCCGGAGAGCTCGATGTTCCGCTGGTACTCTGACCCAAATCCGGGTCAAGACGGTTATCGTGTTCTGACAGGCTTTTTCACCGGGTATTTCATCGGCTAATCGCGTCAGAAGCGACTGCCGAATCTGTTGTGGGTCAAGGCCTTCCAGAGCAAGACCGGCCGTCAGATCGAGCCAGCTTAAGTCCAATTCCCGGTCAAAACCGATCCGACGCTTATTCAATTCCATTTCCTGCCTTGAACGTGAAACGTGAAGCTCGTTCACGCATCACGTTTTACGACTTGATTTGAATGAACGGTACAATCACCTCTTCCAGGGCGGTCCCCCCGTGGCAGATGGCATGGTCACCTTCGTTGAGGAAGGCATCCAAT
>JAJRXB010000485.1 GCA_024276515.1 Chloroflexota bacterium | reverse complement strand
GGAATGAGGGATCGCCCCAGGTGGGCTCCTGTCGCTCCCGCTCCACGTCGAACGGCGGTTCGTGGCCCTTGTGATACAGCCCGGCCGAGGTCACCAACCCAAAGCGGCACTGGTCCAGGGGACGCGAAAGCGGCGTCCAGGGGATGGGGAGATCAGGTTTCACCTTGGTGAGCTTGTAATAGCGAGTGATCAAGCGAGGCAGGTACTTGAAACTGTCAACGGGCATAGGACCCTCCTCTCGGGTTTGACTTCAAGATTTGGCGAGTGTCAAAGGTTAAAATGAACGCCCAGCCAGCCCCGCGAAGTTGAGCAGGATGTGAGCAACCACCGTCCACCGGATCGAGCCTGTGGTCCAGGCCACCCAGCCCCACACCAGGCCTAGCGGGATGGACATGAGCGCAAAGGCTAGGGCACCGCCCGGCATCTGGCTGGGATATACCACCTGCGGCGACAAGTGCCACAGACCGAACCAGATGGATGGATACAGAATGGCCCACAGCCGGTCCTCCGGGAAGGCGGTGACGTAGGCTCCACGCCAGAGCACCTCTTCCATGGTGCCATTGGCCAGCGCAAACAGAGCCGAGTAGATGATGATCTTCGGGCTGGTCCCTTTCACTTCGGCAGGAAAACGGGTGAGATACATCACCAGCGGTGGCCCCACCAGCAGAAACGCCCCCAGCCAGTTGGGCTTCCCGAACGTCGGCTGCGGGGCCTTGAACATCTCCTGCAGCCCGTCTGGGCCGACGGTCAGCAGCGGTAGCAGGAAGCACCAGCAGATCCAGTAGAACAGGAAACCAATCAGGTATCCGCGTGCCGGCCCAAGCCAGGCAGCAGAATATCGAAAGGTGAGATAGGTTGTGAGCAACAGAAAGGGTGGGGCAAGTATCAGTGCAAGCTGTGGTGAAGTAAATACGAACATTCCGACTGCATTTTACCTCAACCGGGCGAGGATCGATGAGCATCTACCACCTGCCAGACCCAGAACACCACGCCACAGGCTGCGAATAAAACGCTGCAAACTCATCTGTTTTGCGTAGTGAGGGCAGATAGTGCCGATACTTGAACACACAATTGGTATAAGATTATATCATCGAGTTCCTCGCACTGCAACGGGGTCAATCCGACGATGATCAGGGCCACCCTTGCGGCTCAGTTGATTTTATCCGCTCCATCCGCTTGATCCGCTGACGTAACTTCTTGGTTCCGGCTCGTCCGGGTTGAGGGTATTGCCAGATTGGCCAAAGTCCAGCCTGCATTGCTTGACTTATTTCGACAAGATTCTTATTATACGTACGTGGTGCCTCTGACAACGAAGGTTGGCCGGGTATTATCCGAGTGAAGCGGTGGTGGTGCTCGGTGGTCGGCAGAGCGTGGAGGTTCTATGCAATTCGACATTTTCACCCTCTTCCCCGAAATGTTCGACGGGCCTTTCGACGCCAGCATCATCCGGCGTGCCCGCGAGGCGGGGCAGGTGACGATTGCTCTGCACAATATCCGTGACTACGCCACCGACCGGCATCATATGACCGACGACACGCCCTACGGAGGCGGTGGCGGTATGGTGATGAAGCCAGAGCCCATCTGGAACGCCGTGGAATCGGTCTTGGGATTTGACCCGGCCGGCCGGGCTGACGTACCTCCCATCATTTTGCTCACGCCCCAGGGACGGCTCTTCACCCAGACCGTGGCCCGCGAACTGGCCGCTCACGAGCGATTGTTGCTCATCTGCGGGCGCTACGAAGGCGTTGACGAGCGGGTGCGCCAATACCTGGCCACCGACGAGATTTCCATCGGCGATTACGTGCTCTCCGGCGGCGAGATACCGGCCATGGTCATCGTGGACGCCGTCGTTCGGCTGCTGCCCGGCGTGTTGGGCGACCCCGGCGCCACGGTCAACGACTCCCACGCCAGCGGATTGCTGGAGTATCCACATTACACCCGTCCCGCCGTCTATCGAGGGCACCCGGTCCCCCAGGTTTTGCTCTCCGGCCATCACGCCGAGGTAGATCGCTGGCGGCGGCGCGAAGCGTTGCGCCGCACCCGTCTCCGCCGCCCCGACCTGCTGGCACGCGCCAGGCTCAGCCAGGCCGACCGCGAATTCCTGGCGCAATTGGACGCCGAAGGGGATGAATAGAGACGTAGCAACATGGGCGGCGAAATTTGCTCTGTATCTTGCCCGATGCTATAATCAGCCTTCGTGACCTGAGCCGTTGCGCCAGGTGCACCTGAAGCAACCTCTTATGGCTTACCTTGATCCATAGGGAAGGACACCAGTAAAATGGCAAACGCAGTTGATCTGATCCGTTCTATTGAGAATGTTAAAGAAGAAGTTCCCAACCTCGCGCCTGGCGACACGGTGAAGGTCCACGTTCGCATTGTAGAAGGCAACCGCGAGCGGGTGCAGGTTTTCCAGGGTGTGGTCATCCGCATCCGGGGAGGCGGCATCAACAGAACGTTCACCGTCCGTCGCATCGCCTCGCACGGCGTCGGCGTGGAGCGGACCTTCCTGCTCCATTCACCGCGCATCGAAAAGATCGAGGTGCTGCGACACGCCCACGTGCGCCGTGCCAAGCTCTACTTCCTGCGCCAGCGCAGCGGCAAATCGGCCCGCCTCCGCGAGCGACGCGATTAGCCATCGGGATAGGGCAAACGTGGGATGATGAATGCCCCCACCCTCGACGTTGAACTGGCCCTGCGCGCGCAGGGCTATCATTTTGTCGCCGGGCTGGACGAGGCCGGGCGGGGGGCCTGGGCCGGGCCGGTGGTGGCGGCGGCCGTCGTCCTGCCCCTGGACCGCGCCGACCTGGGCCGCGTCCTGGACGGGGTGCGCGATTCCAAGCAACTCTCTCCCATCACCCGCGATGCCCTCTTCGACGTGATCCAGGGGACGGCGGTGGAAATCGGGGTGGGGGTCAGCGCGCCGTCCGTCATTGACCGGGACGGCATTTTGCCGGCCACCCGGCGGGCGATGAGACAGGCCCTCTCCCGACTCTCTTTCCGGCCAAACTACCTCATCCTCGACTACCTCCGGCTGCCGACGGTCCCTCTGCCCCAAATGGCCTTCCCCAAAGCCGACACGCGCTCCCTGTCGGTGGCCGCTGCTTCCATCGTTGCCAAAGTTACCCGCGACCGACTGATGATCCTGCTCGACGCACGCTACCCCGGCTATGGCTTCGCCCGTCACAAGGGCTACGGCACAGTCGTCCACCAGATCGCCCTGGCCGATCTCGGCCCATCGCCCGTCCACCGCATGTCTTTCGCCCCTCTGCGTGAACTGGAGATTAGGGATTAGAGATTTGCCCTCAGACGAGGGATTGATCGCACACCGGGCGATACCCACACCCCGCGCAGCGACGAGGGTCTTCGTGACTGCGCGGCACGTCGCGCCCCGCCGCCCGGCGGGGGCTTTGCGAGCACAGAGTCCGCATCGTGCCCAGCAGCCTCAGCAATTCGCGGCGCAAGGCGGGGGTGTAATCTATCTCAAAGACGGCGTCGGGGTATTGGATGAGGCCGTGGGGAGGCGTTTGACCGGCCGTCTCTTCGACCAAAAGGCAGTAGGCGGCCAGTTGCATCACGTGCGAGGGGTAGGGCTGAGACGGGGTGGCGCTCGATTTGACCTCGACGGGGATGAGCCCGGCGCGCGTTTGGACCAGGTAATCTGGCCTGCCGGTGAGACCGTAGGCAGCGGAGAAAAGGGGTTTGTCGGGAGGACGCCAATCGCCGGTGTCGGCGTAGACCACCCGGCCGGCCGGGAGGCCGGCGCTCCCCCGGATGCGAGCTGCCCGGCGCAGGGCCAGCCAGCCGACCATCAGAGCCAGGACGGCCAGCACTGCCAGGATCGTCCCGACAGGGAACAGTTCGTTCATAGCGAGTCGTCGGGCGGACCGATCTCGCCGGACCAGGGAGTGATCTCAATGGGCACGCCCACCGGGTCCCAGATTTCGAGCCACTGAGCGTCTTCGGGCGAAATACGCACGCAACCGTGAGAGACTGGTTCCACTCCCAGCGCGTCGGGGCGGTCGTAGATCTTCGTCTCGCCATCGCGGGTGTAGGGTACGCTGTGGATGAGAATCGAGCCCCGCGCGCCGGGGAAGAGGTACCACATGTGGTCGGACCAGAGGTCGGTGTTGAGGAAGGGGCCGCCCCCCCAGTAGCGCCCGACGTCACCGCGCCAGGCGGGGGTGAAGGCGTTGGCCACCGGCATCCCGGTGCTGACGGGGATGGTGCGAATCTTCACGCCATCCTGGTAAACGTGCATCATCTGCTCGTCCTGGTCCACCAGCAAGAAGCGCCCAAATTGGGGCACGGTTGGCGTGGCGGAGAGAGGGGGCGACGTGGGAACGGGCGGCTCCGGGGTGAGCGTCGCCGTGGGTGAAGGCATGGGCGAGGGAAAGCGAGTAGGCGTCGCGGTGGGCCACAGCGTGGGTGTGGGCTGCACCTCCGTCGGCGACGGGGTGAAAGCGGGTGATTGGGTCGGGGTAGCCGAAGCTGCCTTCGATGGCGGGGTTGGAGTCGCCGGAGGCAGAGGCGTCGCGGGGGCAGCTCTCACAGTTGCTTCGGCGACGGCGGCGGACTCCTTGCCGGCGCGGGCGCCTGGGAGCAATGCGGCACGCAGACCGAGTCCCCAAACAGCCACGGCGACGAGGACCAGGGTGATGACGGTCGCTCGTTGAGTCCAGCTCACAGACTTCCTCCCAACAACCCGCAAAGAGCGATTGCGCCCAAAACACCGCCCAGGGCCAGCAAGACGTACCCCACCTGCCGCCACCGCTGCGACGCGGCTATGGTGCGTCCGTGCCGGGCGTGGGCCCGGGTCCCGGCGGCCAGGGCTGCCTCGTTCGTTGGTCGGTAGCCCCGTACCGTCCCCAGCCACCAGGCCCGATGGCAAAAGACGTATTGCCCGATCTCACTGGCACGGATGATGGGAGTCAAATCTCAAACCTCAAACGTCGAATCTTCCCCGGCCAGACCCACGCGCTCGCCGAAGGCCCTCAAGGCTGCTTTCATCTCTTCCTGGCGGACGGCGGTGGTCAGGTCGCCCCGGGTACGTTCCAGCACGCCGCGTACCATGTCGGTGTTGCGTCGCAGGCCGCCGGTGATGGCGTTGGGGAAGTCCACGGTGATGAGCAGACTGTAGATGTCGTCCATCGCGGCCAGCAGTCGCTCGCCGGTGCTCACGTCTCCCCGCCGCAGCCGGTCGAGCACGTAGCGGCGCATCTCGCCGACCGCTTCGGCCAGGCCGTTGAGATAGGCCGGCGGCTCTACCTTTAGCTCTTCGGGCGTGGGCAGAGTTTCGCCGGTGATGAGGGCATAGGTGAGATGGGCTTCGGCCAATTCCTTCAGGGCGTCTTGCGTGTATCCGGCGTAGTAAAGGTCGGGGTAGCGCCGGGCATCGGCGGTCATTTCGGCGGCGGCAGTGCGCGCCGTCGCCAGGAGCGACCGGGCGTCGTCGAAATCGTCCCGGTGGGTGGCCCGGATCGAATTGGCGCAGTGGCGGATGAGTTGGCGCGAACGCCGCAGCGTCTCATCGCGCACCGTGTTCTTGGCTTCGAATCCTTCGCAGATAGAATCAACGATGGTTTGAAGTTTATCCACAAAGCCTCCTGGGTTGAGATGATTTACTCTGATGTGTGGAAGCCAATCGGGCGCTGCTCGTCGAATCCATCTTGCGATGGAATTTTGATTTTGCCGAACTTGGCCTCAAATTTGTCCAGGTTTTCGCCCAGGGCCCGGTGGAGCATTTTGGCGTTCATCGGCGTGAGAATGATCCGGGCGTGGACCCTGGCTTTGGGCACGTTGGGCAGCACCCGGCCAAAGTCGACGATCACCTCCGATGGAGAGTGGGTGATGAAGGCAACGTTGGCGTAGACGGCGTCCAGGTCAGATGGCAACTCGACGTTCAGGTGCATCTGACGTGGGCGATCACGCGGTGGTTGAGCCATAGGGCACCTCATATCTTTTGGGTGTGTTTCAAATGAGTTGAGGGGACAAGCCGGAGTGCAGAATTCATTCTGCCAACGGCCCAAAAAACGGAATAAATTCCGCACTCCAACTGAGATGAAACACACCCATATCTTTTGGGCGCAATTCAAAACGGGTTGAGACCGTAGCCTGCCCCGGCGGGCCGGGGGGGCGAACCTGCCCCGTGCCGGGATGGTACGTGTTCGCCCACGGGCAGGCACGTCGGCCTGCCCCTACACCAACCGTTTTGAACACGGACGCCGCCCCAATGTGGGGGGGCATCCATTTTGCATCAAGTCGGTTGCGTTGTCAAACAGCGTTCGCCTGAGGCAGAGCTTTTCGACGTTCTAGCGCGAGCAAGGTGACAGTCACCTCGTTCGGCATGGCACGTTGGCAAAAACGGTAAGAAATTGGTCGGTCAAGTGTCCTCCTCTCGCCAAAAGATCGGAGGTGACTGTCACCTGGGTTAATTCGAGGTCGCCGGATGGTTTTTGGCAAAAAATGTTTCACAATCCACTTGTCAACCCTCACCGATTGGTGTATACTTTGGGGGCAGGTTGTTGCCACAACATGTTGTGGCGATTTTTGCCGTCAACACTACATCTTGTGGCGCTCATCGCAGACTCTTCGCACCCTGGAGGCGCAATGCCATTCTCGGTCAGCACCAGTGGCCACCTCTTCCGGCCCTTCGTCCATAAGATATTCACTCACAGGTGATTCGCGTCCCGGCGCGAGCACCCGCATCGTAACTACCTACTTAGGTGCCAGGCACCTGATTTGCTCCGCCTGGCTGAGTAGTTGCCCCGCATCTTACGACGACGAGGTAATCTATTATGAAATGCCCATATTGTGAAGCCAGCAGCGCGCGGGTGATTGATACCCGCGAAGTCAGCGACGGCATCCGCCGCCGCCGTGAATGTCAGAGCTGCCACCAACGCTTTACCACCTACGAGCGCATCGCCACGGTGAACCTGCTGGTCGTCAAGCGTGACCAGAGCCGGCAGAGCTTTGACCGCGACAAGCTGCTCAAAAGTATGCAGGCCGCCTGCTCCAAGCGGCCGGTGTCGGCTGACGTGCTGGACGAGGCTGCCCGTGAGATCGAGGCCGAACTCTACGCGATGGGCCGTTCAGAAGTAGACAGCCTGACCATCGGCGAGTTGGTGATGGAGCGGCTGCGCCAGATTGACGACGTGGCTTACGTGCGCTTCGCCTCGGTCTACCGCCGCTTCGCCGACGTGGAGCGTATGGCAGAGGAAATTGACGCCCTGCGCGAGCGCAAACGGCGCGAGGAGGAGCTGAAAAACCAGATGGCGTTGCCCCTGCAACAAGGCTCTTGACGAGACACCCGCCGCCTACGAGATTCGACCGAGCACCACGATGGTGGAGATCGAAGCCGGTGCCTGGGTCGTCCGCTCCGTCCCACAACCCCAGATAGTACCAAAGTCATCCCCCCGGCAGGCCGAATTTTAAGGTAACGTTCTACGAATCCCCTTGTCACTCCCCGCCGATTGGTGTATACTTGAACTCGCCCTTGCCACAATATGTTGTGGCGATTTTTATGACTAACGCTATATCTTGTGGTTTTGACCTCACGTCCCTTGTGTGACAGGATTGCAAGTGTTGTGAGAAGGAGAGATGGGGCCTGGCTCAAATATAGGGTAATACGATAGGTAATAAAAAATGCGTATTGGCATATTCATTGACAGGGATTCACGGCAGAGCGAAGATATATCTATAGAGGCCAGTGTCAAGGAAGAAGTGTTACTGCATGAACTGCGGAGACGGTATGATCTTCAGCAAACTGAAATAGAAATTGCTAACACCAAAGCAGGGATTGTGTTGGCTTACCTTGCTTCGGCCTGCTGTTGTATTCTGGCTATTCGACCAGCTAGGAGCTACTCTCCATTGGCAACGGAGCGTGATGAAATTGAGGAGTACCTTGCTTTGACGCGTGAGGCGATGGTAATGCAAATCCTTGTCCAATACAGCCACTTTATCCAACAGAATTTCAAGATCGTTCAATTCAAGAATCGATGGCTCATCCGAGCCCTGATATTGTCACTGGTTTTCATCAGCACCTTGGTCAGTGTGAAAGCAGCCGTTGCCATTTTGCCATAGGAAGGTTCCATCCTTAAGGAGAGTGTATCAATGGGCAAAAGGGAGGAAGCAGGAGAAACGAACGAAGGAGTCGAAAGTTGATTCTACCTCTCCAGGGAGTCAAGGAGAGGTAACTCCCAAGAACAAGCTTCCAGAACCCAGAATTGCTAGAGACTCCCAGTATGTCAAATTGGGTTTAGGTGACTCTGGAAGAGTCATACCTCTGGCTGACCAGCCAAACGCAGAGGAAGATTAATTATGAGCGGAAGCTACAAGAAACCTAAGGACAAGCCACAACTCCCGAAACCCCGTCCTCCGAAACCATCGCAGGACAGCGTAAAGGGCAGGACGCCGCCAGCGCCACCAGCAAAGAAGGACAAAAAGTGATCAGAAAGATTTGGGAGTGTTTCATTTCAGTTGAGACGTGTAGGGACAGTGCCTTGCCTGTACCTGTCGGCGCGGCACAGGTGCGCCTGCCCCAGTTGGCAGATTCACCCAGGTTCTGACAGGGCAACCGCAAGTGCCCCGTACGAGGTACAAGGGTTCGCCCCTACCTTCAACTCATTTGACAGGACTTACGCAGTTGAGCACAAAAATAGGGTCCGTAGTAACGACTTCAGTCGTTTTAGGCTTCATAATGCAGGCAATCAACGACTGCCTGTCCTGGCAGCAGGCCAGGGAAGTCGTCACTACAAGCCTAAATCGCGTAAGTACTGTCATTTGAAACACCCCAAATCGGTTTTGTACGTGCTATCAACCTGGCGAAAAGACGCTTTTATAAGTGCCTAGGTTACTACCTTGACAATGTCATGTTTCCGCAGTTGCTATGTTTTCTTCAGGTGTCATTCTGCCTGCACCTGCACCTGTGCCACACCACAGGTGTGGTAGGGTGCGGCACAGGTGAGCAAAGCGAAGAATCCCCTGCCTGGCCAAGGAGACTCTTCGCTTCGCTCAGAGTGACATAGCCGAACATGACATTGTCAAGCTACTCAGGTGCCAGTCACTTTTGGCAGACAACTTGAGCCAAAATCGGTTTTGTATGCGCTATCAACCTGGCAAAAAGATACTTTTGTAAGTGCCTGGCACCTATGCCTGAGTGAGACGCCTGAGTCCGCTGAAAAAGGTGCAAACCTCAGCGGATATCAGCGCGATCGGTGGCTCAGCGGTTCAACTGTGCGGAAGGAAAGGAACAGACCCTATGACTTCAACTGCCCAACCTACCCCACCCTCCACCCTGAAAAAAGGCGCGTGGACCGACGCCGCGCTGAAAGTGCTCACAGAGCGATACCTGCGCCGCCGCCCCGACGGGACGCAGGAGACCCCGGAAGAAATGATCTGGCGGGTCGCCTCGGCCATCGCCGAGGCGGAACGTGAATATGAGGCGACGGACGCCGAGATCCAGGCCATCGCCGAGCGGTTCTACGAGCTGATGGTCGAGCGAAAATTCATCCCCAACAGCCCCACGCTGATGAACGCCGGGCTGGGGGCCAACCTGCAATACTCCGCCTGCTACGTGTTGCCGGTGGAGGATTCCATCGAGGGCATCTTCGAGGCGATAAAGCGCGCGGCCATTGTCCACCAGTCAGGTGGGGGGACCGGCTTCGCCTTCTCCCGGCTGCGGCCCAACGGCAGCCGGGTGCAGACCAGCGGCGGCGTCGCCAGCGGGCCGGTCAGCTTTATGCGCGTTTTCGACGCGGCGACGGAGGCAATAAAGCAAGGCGGTAGGCGCCGTGGAGCTAACATGGGCATCCTGCGGGTGGACCACCCCGACATCGAGGAATTCATCACCTGCAAGCTCGATGGCGGCATCACCAACTTCAACATCTCCGTGGCCGCCACCGACGCCTTTATGGACGCCCTGGCCAAAGAGGAGGACTACGACCTCATCGCCCAGCCGGGCTGGCCCGCCCCCGAAGGGGGTCGCTATCAGGGGGGCGAAGTCATCGGCCAGAAGAACGCCCGCGAGATTTTCGACAAAATCGTCAAGGCTGCCTGGGGTACGGGCGACCCCGGCCTGATCTTCATCGACCGCATCAACGACAGCCCGGCCAACCCCACGCCCGAGGTGGGGCTGATCGAGGCCACGAACCCATGCGTCACAGGCGAGACGTTGATTTACACCGAAAGCGGTCTGGTCGAAGCCAGAACCCTTTACCACCAGGGAGAGCCGGTGCGTGTCACGGCTGACGGCCGACAGAGTCAGACATCCTATCAAAGTGCAAGCCCGGTCTTCCCGACGGGCCAAAAGCCGGTCTATCGCCTGCGGACTCGAGAAGGCTACAGCGTGCGGCTGACCGCCGACCATCGTGTGATGACAGAGCGCGGCTGGGTAGAAGCCAGGGATCTGCGACCGGGAGACCGAATCCACATCCTCAATCGCAAAGGCGGATTCGGGACGTATGGCAGCCGCGAGGTGGGCCTGGCCCTGGGCTGGCTGGTTGGCGACGGCACCATCAAAGAGGATCGGGCGGTCCTGTCGTTCTTTGGTGAGGAGAAACGAGAACTCGCCCCAATGTTCGCCGAGGTGGTCAACGGCCTGGTCGACGGTATGCAGCAAATCCAACGCAGCTACCCGGTCACGGTGGTTGACATTGCCGGGCGTGACGAAGCACGTGTGCAGTCATCTCGGTTGAAAGCTTTGGCCATCACGTATGGATTGGTTGACAGTGAACACAAGCATCAGGTGCCGCGAGAGGTATTCCTCGGCACCGAGGCCATGCAGCGGGGATTCCTGCAAGCCCTCTTCACCGCCGATGGCAGCGTGGTGGGAACTCCCGAAAAGGGGCTGAGCGTGCGGCTGGCGCAAAACAACGAGCGGCTGCTTGAACAGGTGCAAATGCTGCTGCTCAACTTTGGCATTGCCAGCAGAATCTACCGCAACCGGCGGCGGGCTGGCTACCGCTCTATGCCCGATGCCAATCGTGAACCCGCTCTCTACTGGTGCGAGGCACAACACGAACTGGTGATCGGCAAAGCCAACCTGATCCGCTTTCAAAAGGAGATAGGGTTTCTGACCAGCAACAAGCAGGCCAAGCTCGAGGCCGGACTGGCGAACCTGGACAAGCGCGGCCCTTACCGGGAGACGTTTACCGCCAGATTCGAGTCGCTGGAGGAAGACGGCGTCGAAGAAGTCTACGACCTGACGGAGCCTCAGACACACGCTTTCGTTGCCAATGGGTTGATCGTCCACAACTGCGGTGAACAACCACTGTTGCCCAACGAGGCCTGCAACCTGGGCTCCATTGACCTGGCCAAATTCGTCCGCCCTTCGGCAGGCTCAGGGCAAGGCGGCGGCAACGGCGCCGATTCGATACCCCAGGGGCACTCTATTGATTGGGAAGGGCTGGAAGAAGCGGTGCGGCTGGCCGTCCGCTTTCTGGACGACGTGATCACCGTCAACCCCTACCCTCTGCCCGAGATCAACGAGGCGGTGAAGGCCAACCGGCGCATCGGCCTGGGGGTGATGGGCTGGGCCGACATGCTTTTCGAGCTGGGGGTCCCCTACGACAGCCAGGAGGCGATTCAACTGGCCGGGAAGGTGATGGGCTTCATCAATCGAGTCGGGCACGACGAGGACGTGAAGCTGGCCCAGGTCCGGGGTCCCTTCCCCAACTGGCCGCGCAGCATCTACAAAGACGGTCCCCCTCTGCGCAATAGCACCGTCACCACCATCGCGCCAACCGGCTCCATCAGCATCATCGCCGGCACCAGCAGCGGCATCGAGCCCATCTTTGCCCTGGCCTTCCGCCACATCGTCAGGCAGCCCGGAGGGGGCGAGCGGAAGCTGACTTTCGTCGACCCCATCTTTGAGCGGGTGGCCAAAGAGCGTGGCTTTTGGAGCGAGGCGCTGATGGCCGAAATCGCCCGCCGGGGCACCTGCCACGGCGTCGAGGGGGTGCCACCCGACGTGCAGCGGGTGTTCGTCACTGCCCACGAAATAGCGCCGGAATGGCACATCCGCACCCAGGCCGCTTTCCAGAAACACACCGACAACGGCGTCTCCAAAACCATCAACCTGCCCAACGAAGCGACAATAGACGACGTGGCCCAGGCCTACCTGCTGGCCTATGAGACCGGCTGCCTGGGCATCACCGTCTTCCGCGATGGCTGCAAAGGGGAGCAGGTGCTCAACGTGGGGACGGCAGAAACCGATACCCAGAGTCACACTTCCCAACCCCCAGTCTCCCAATCCCCAATCTCCAAAACGCCCAAACCGCGTCCCAGCGTGCTGACCGGCACCACCTATCGCAAAAACACCCCGCTGGGAGCCGCCTACATCACCATCAACAGCAACGGTGAAGGCAAAAACCAGCCCTTTGAAGTCTTCATCAACATCGGCAAGGCCGGCTCCGATACCACCGCCCTGGCCGAGGCTCTGGGCCGATTGATCAGCCTGATTTTGCGTCTGCCGTCGCCGCTGAGCGCCTTTGAGCGGGTGAAAGACATCGTCGGTCAGTTGCGCGGCATCGGCAGCGGACGTGCGATGGGCTTTGGCCCGCAGCGGGTGATGAGTCTGCCCGACGCCGTGGCTCAAGTGTTGGCCGAACACGTCGGCCTGACCGACACCGAGCCCCTGCCCGGCCTGCCCGACCTGGACACTGAACCGCACCAACTCTCCCTCTTCCCCGGCGCCGACCTCTGCCCGGAGTGTGGCCAGGCCTCCTTCGTGATGGAAGAAGGTTGTAAAAAGTGCCACGCCTGCGGCTTTAGCGAGTGCTGAGGAGCGGGTGGTCTCCCCGTTAAGCGTTGATGATGTTTGGGAGCGCGAGGGCTTGCCCTCTCCCTCCCCCCAACCCCCTCCCTCTCCCAAATTGGGAGAGGGAGGGGGT
>JAJRXB010000484.1 GCA_024276515.1 Chloroflexota bacterium | reverse complement strand
CCCCGGAATAGGGATTCCGGGGCTACGAGATGGGGCGATGAGCATCCCGCAGCGCCGGAATCCCTATTCCGGCGCGGGCAGAAAATACAGCCTTTCAATACGCAATTGGTATAAAATTAAGATGCGATTGCCCTAGGGTTGGGGGGAGGGAGAGGGCAAGCCCTCGCGTTCCCAAACATCATCAACGCTTAACGGGGAGACTACCGATTTGTGAGATTTGTAGATTTGCATTTTGTGCTATAATGAGGGTGGCGTTTTGAACCGTTTACATTTGTGCGAGCTACGTTGTGGGCGAGGGAATGCGATGGCGGAATCTGTAGATACCCATCGGGGAAAAGTTCTGATCATTGAAGACCGACGTGAAAACATCGTTTTTATCGCCAACAAGATCCTCAAGCCCGAAGGGTGGGAGATTATCACCGCCCGGGATGGCAAATTGGGGCTGCAAAAGGCGATGGACGAAAAGCCCGACCTCATCATCACCGACCTGAAATTGCCCAAGATGCACGGCCTCGACATGTTGGAGGAACTCAACAGGCGAGGATTTCGCATCCCGGCCATTGTGATGACCTTCCACGGCTCTGAGGAGACGGCTATCCGTGCCTTTCGGCTGGGCGCTGCCGATTATCTCATCAAACCCTTCAGCATCGAAGATATGATGGCTGCCATTGACCGGGCGTTGCAGGGTAGTCCGGCTCGGGCCGCTCTCCCTGCGGGTGGAGATGCAGCCTTGTCCGAAAGGCTTGCCAGCCAGGAACAGGAAATCCGGCAGTTGAAGTTGTTGCTTCGGCAAAAAGAGCGGGCCTTGCAAGAGTTGCAACGGTCTGGCCATCAGGTTCAGGCCGGCACAGCGGGGGCCGACGCGGTTCGCTGGCAGGCCTTGCTCAAAGAGAGAGACGTGGCACTGGCGAACCTGCAAAAACAAATGGCCGCCCAGAGCCGGGTCATGGGGCAAGAGATCAATCACCTGAAGGCACAGTTGGCCGAGAAAGAGGCGATTGTGCTGGAGTTGCAGAGCCGGGCCTTTCGGGCCGCTGCTTCCGGCGCACAGCCGGGGAGCGATGACCTTTCGGCGCGGCTGGCAGAGGCCGAAAAAGCCTTGACCAAGGCCGATAAGCTGGTGAAGACTCTCACCCGGACGGTAGCGGTGCAGCAGAAAGCCATCGAGAAGCACCGCGAAGAAGCCGAGCGGCTGGCCCGTGAATTGCACGCGCTGGCCACCGGCATTCAGATGTTGGGCCAGAGTTTGGGAGACCAGGCAGGCCAGATGGCCTCCATCCTGCCGGGGGAAGAGTAAATGCCCGTTTACTACGACGTCTCCCTGCCGATCTCTCCCAGGATGCCCGTCTGGCCTGGTGATCCCCCCATCCGGGTTGAGCAAGTCTCGTCCATTGGCCGGGGAGACGAGTGCAACCTTTCGCGCCTGAGTATTGGGACCCACACGCTGACCCACGTGGATGCGCCGCACCATATGATAGACAGGGCGTTGGCGGTTGACCGCCTGCCGCTGGATGTGCTCATCGGGCCGGCGATGGTGGTCGAGCCCTGGCCAGAGGGGAATCTCATCACCGCCACCGACCTGGGCCAGCTTGGCGTCCGCAACGTCGAACGCCTCCTCATCAAAACCCGCAACTCGGACCTCTGGACGGGGGGGCCTTACGACTTCGAATACGATTTCGTCTCCCTCTCAAAAGATGCCGCCCGCTGGTTGGTGGCCAAGGGGATCAAATTGGTGGGCGTAGATTACCTCTCGATAGAGGCCTTTGACACACGCGAGTTCGTTGTGCATCGTATGCTTCTGGAAAACGGGGTCGTTATCGTCGAAGGGTTAAACCTGAGCCAGGTCGCCGAAGGTCGCTATCAACTGATGTGTCTTCCCCTTAAAGTGCGCGATGGCGATGGTGCGCCAGCGCGTGTGGTTTTGGCCCGTTGACTCCTCAGCGGTCCAGCAGGGAGAGCCTATGCCACGTCTCCATCCCACCGTTTTCGTTGCCCCCACGGCCATCATCGTGGGTGACGTGACGCTGGCCGAAGAGTCGAGCGTTTGGTTTGGCGCGGTACTGCGCGGCGACGTCGCCCCCATCGTCGTTGGCCCTCGCACCAACGTGCAAGATGGCTGCATCATCCACGCCGACACCGATCAGCCGACCATCATCGGAGCTGGGGTCACGCTGGGACACGGCGCGGTCGTCCACGGCTGCCGCATCGCCGACAATGTGCTCATTGGCATCCGGGCCACGGTGCTGAATGGCGCGCAAATCGGCGAGAATAGCCTGGTCGGCGCGGGGGCCGTCGTCACGCCGGGCACCGTCGTTCCCCCCGACTCGCTGGTGCTGGGCCTGCCGGCCAAAGTGGTTCGCTCCCTCACGCCGGAGGAGATTCGGTCTATCCGGGACTCGGCTGCCCGATACGTGGAAAACGCGCGCCGCCACCGCGCCGGAGAATTCGAGGGTGCATTTCAATTCTATGGCAGGATGCGTCTTTTATCTGGCCCGGCATCGGGCGATAGCGACTAAAGTCGCGCCTGAAGGCCCCAGGCCGACGCGCTGGCGTCCACGGGAGGTGGACGCCTGGCCGTCAGGCCTGCAGGAGCGGTTTCAACCGCGTTTGTGCCCTGGCACTGAAATGCGCCCGAATTCGATGGG
>JAJRXB010000029.1 GCA_024276515.1 Chloroflexota bacterium | reverse complement strand
GTGCTGGTTCTGCCCATCTCGTTTGCCGGGTTGGGAGTGCGGGAAGGGACTTACGTGTTTCTCTTCTCACAGGCGGGGATGACCCAGGAGATGGCCCTGTCACTGTCGTTGCTGGTGTACGCCCTGGGGACGGTGTCGCCGGGGTTGGTAGGAGGGGTGCTCTATCTGCTGCGGGGGGCGCGCGAATACGCGGTCGATGATGTGTGAGGCAACTGCTTGAACGGTTGCTGTTCAGGTATAATACCAATTGTGTGTTCAAGTATTGGCATTATCTACCCTCACGGTAGGGACGAGGCATTCCCAACAATGGGTCTCTCAAGCCAGGTTCCGGCGCATAAACCGAGGTTGCACGCTCAGCAGGGTGTTCTGTGGGAATGCCTCGTCCCTACGCAAGACAGACGAGTTTGCAGCGTTTAAACTCGCAATTGGTATAAGACTTCCGAAGCCTGAATGGTATACGTATCGGTAGCGACGACTTCAGTCGTTTTAGGCTTCATAATGCAAGCAATCAACGACTGACACTTGCACCGCACTGCGCCGCAGTGCAGGTGAGTCGTCACTACGAGCACTTTTAAAATACGCTCTTACAGAGCGGCCAGCAGTCGGTCAATCACCTCGGTCGGGTCACCGACGATCCCCAGGTCGGCCTGGGCGAAGATGGGTGCGTCGGGGTCGGGATGAACGGCCACGACGAATTTTGCGCCCTTGATGCCCGCTGTGTGCATCACGTCGCCGGCGATGCCAAAGGCCATGTAAAGTTTGGGCGCAATTTTGTGGCCGGTGATGTCTACCAGCCGGTCCTTTTCGATCCAGCCCAGCTCAAACGCCTCTCGCGCGCCGGCGGCGGCGCCCCCCAGCCGGCCGGCCAGGGAGTCCAGCTTCTCGAACCCGGCCTCTCCCAGCGCCGCCCCCCCGGAGACGACGATGGCCGCCCTGTCCAGCGGCACCGGTCCGCCGGGCGGTGCCGCCTCGCCCAAAACCCGCACGCGACCGGCGGCCGATCGGTCGGGGGTGAAGGTTTCGGTCTCGCCGGCCCGGTAGCTGTCCAGGTAGGGGGGACTGAGGGGGGCGGTGATCAGCGTGGCCATTTGCGGCCAATGAGGCGCAAAGTTCACCACCTCGTAGTATTCCCCCTCGTACACCGGACGCACGGCGATCAGGGTGCGGTCGTTTTCGTTGATGGAAATCTCCAGGCAGCGCATCGCCAGGCCGGCGCCGAGCCGCTGTGCCAGCCGGGGCGCGACCTCTCGTCCCAGCCAGCCGTCGGCGCAGAGGACGAATTCGGGCTTGACCTCCTCGAAGAACGTGGCCAGCGCGGCCACGGCCGCTTCCGCGTCGCCGACCAGTCCTCCGGCAGCGACGTGCACCCGGTCGGCGCCAGCGGCGATGAGATCCCCTGTTTCCGTACCATGCATCAGCACGGCCTGAACCCTTGCCCCCAACGCCTCGGCCAGTATTCGGGCCTGGTCTGTCACTTTCAACCCGTCGGGGCCGCCGTCGGTCAGCACCCAGATGTCGCGGAATTCGGTCGTGGCTTCTGGGAGTTCTTCACCTCCCATCAAAGCTTGCAGGTATTCGAAGTCTTCCATATAGTTACCCCTCTATCAACTCCTTCGCCCTCAATTGCGCTATCACGCTTTCGACCGCCTCTTCTATGGAACCCTCCAGCCGGGTTCCCAGCGCCCGCTTCGGTGGGAAGCGACGTCCTCCCACTGTGGTCAGCGGCTCCAGGTCGTCGGGGGTGAAGCCCAGGTCGTCCAGCCCCCAGGTGACCACCTGCCATTGACGATAGGCGTTGATGGCGCGAGCGCCGTAGATGTGACGCGGTTCGTTGGCGTCGCGGGGGACGGTCAGCAGCGCGGGCAGATCGGCCTCCAGCCTGGCCGTGCGCTGAGAGGCGCGCACCACGCCGTCGCCCAGTTCGTCGATGGCGTAGACTTCGGGCAGCACGGGCCAGCCGAGGGCTTCGGCCAGCCGGCCTGGCAGTTCCCCGGCTCCGCTGTCCAGAGCTGCCGTGCCGCAGATGACCAGGTTCACGTCGCCGATTTTCTCGACGGCGGCGGCCATCAGCCGGGCGGCGCCGTGGGCGTCGATTTTGAGATCGGCCACCTGCGCCTGCGCCACAGGTGCAGGCAAGGCCGGGTCGCTGACGAGCACGGCGCTGTCGGCTCCCCGGGCCATCGCCTCGCGCAGCGCGTCGTCCACGCGGGGCGGCCCCAGGCCCAGGGCGACGACTTCTGTCTCGTCGTCGTGATCCTTCACGCGCAGGGCCATCTCCAGCGCATTGAGGTCTGCCGGGTTGACGATGTATTCCTCGCGGTTGACGAACACCTTTTCGCGTTTGCGATTGACGGTGAAGCCAGATGGGTCGAGAATTTGCTTGATGGTCACCACTATTTTCATAACCTTCGCTCCTCACTCTAAGTCCTTTACCAGTTATGTAGCATCCTGAGCTTGTCGAAGGAGGTGGGTTTGCACAGATTTCGTGGCCTGATTCGCACCCTTCGACAGGTTCAGGGTGCTATCTCGTCCACATTTTCACGCTTTGGAGAGCCTGTGGAAATCTGTGAGGTCTTATCGGGTTTTCGATCTCACCAACTGCGTAAGTCCTGTAACTTATTTACGCCACAATATGCTATGGATGGATGCGTACGCCGTGCTCCTGGAAGATGTTGGCCGCGATGACGATGCGCTGAATCTCGTTCGTCCCCTCAAAGATCTCCGAGATGCGCGCGTCGCGCAGACCCCGTTCCAGCGGCATGTGACGGCTGTATCCCAAAGCGCCGTGGATTTGCAACGCTTTGTCGGTGACACGCGAACAGACCTCGGAGCCAAACAGCTTGCAGATGGCCGCCTCGCGGCTGAAGGGCTGTTTCGTATCCACCAGCCAGGCCGTGCGGTAGACGAGGGAGCGCAATGCCTCTATCTCGGCTGCCATGTCGGCGATCATCCATTGAATGGATTGTTTGTGAGCGATGGGCCCGCCGAATGCCTCGCGGGTGACAGCCCATTCGATGGCCCGGTCCAGCACGTATTGGGCGCCTCCCAGCGACGCCGCGCCGATGGTGGTGCGGCCCACGTCCAGCGTTTTCATAAAGGTGACAAAGCCCATGCCCACCGGCCCGAGGACGTTTTCTTGCGGCACGCGCAGTTCTTCCAGCACAATCTCGCAGGTAGGACTGCCACGAATGCCCATTTTGTCTTCTATTTTGCTGACCTTGAAGCCTTCCCACTGGCTTTCTACGATGAAGCCGGTCATGCCGCCGCGGGGGCCCAGGGCAGGGTCGGTGAGGGCCAACACCACGGCCACGTCGCAGATGGAGCCGTTGGTGATGAAATGTTTGGTCCCGTCGAGGATGTAGGAATCTCCCTCGCGCACGGCTCGGGTGCGGGTGGCGGCGGCGTCGGAGCCGGCCCCCGGCTCGGTCAGGGCAAACGCGCCGATCTTCTCTCCCTTCGCCATGGGGACCAGGTACTTTTGCTTCTGCTCCTCGGTGCCGTCCAGGTAAATCGCCATCGAGCTGATGCCGATGTGCGCGCCGACGACGGTGGCAAACGAGGGAGAAACCCGGTTCAACTCTTCCATCAGGATGCAGTAGCCGGTTTCGCCGGCCCCCATGCCGCCGTATTTCTGCGGAAAGGGCACGCCAAAAATCCCGTATTCGGCGGCCTTCTCCATCAGGTCGGCCGGCGGCCCCGATTTGCTGTGCTCGATTTCGTCAATGCGGGGTGCAATTTCTTGTTCGGTGAACTCGCGAAAAGCCCGGCGCAACAACTGATGTTCTTTGGAAAAGGTAAAGTCCATAGGAGCACTCCTTTTTGGAGATTGGAGATTGGAGATTGGGGATTGGAGATGGGAGATTAGGGATGGGGGATTAGGAGAGGGACTCAATCTCCAATCTCTAATCTCTCACACACTATGCCGCTATTTTCACCCCATATGGCTTGAACAGGTTTGCTGCCAGCACGATGCGCTGAATCTGGCCGGTGCCCTCGATGAGGTCCAACGCCCGGCAGTCCCGGTAGATGCGTTCGATGGGGTATTCTTTCATATAGCCATACCCGCCGTGGACCTGCACCATTTTGTTGGCGACCCACATCGCCGTTTCGGCGCCGAGCAGCTTGGCGGCGGCGGCGTCGTCGGTGTAGGGCAGGCCTTCGTCTACCAGCCAGGCGACGTAGCTGACCAGGTGACGCAGGCCCTTGATTTTGGCGGCGCTCTCGGCCAGGTAGTTTTGAATGGCTTGCTTTTGACCGATGGGCACGCCAAACTGCACGCGCTCGCTGGCGAACTTCACGCCGTAGTCGAGGGCTTGCTGGGCCGCGCCCAGCGCGATGGCCGACACGCTCATCCGGCCGTAGTCCAGGGCACGCATTGCCTGGGCGTGCCCTTCGTTTTCCGCCCCGCCCAGCAGGTTGGCCGCCGGCACGCGGACGCCGTCCAGGTGGAGGGGGGTAATGCCCAGGCCGCGCAATCCCAGAGTAGGCTCGGTCCGGCCAACCCGCACGCCCTCCATCTCCCGTTCGACGAGGAACGCGCTGAGCCCTTTGGCCCCGGCATCTGGGTCGGTTTTGGCGAAAACGAGAAAGAGTCCGGCCACAGCGCCGTTGCTGATCCAGGCTTTGCGGCCGGTGAGGAGGTAGTCGTCGCCATCTTTGACGGCGCGGGTCAGCAGGCCGCCCCCGTCGGAGCCGGCGCCCGGCTCGCTCCAGGCAAAGGCTCCAATGCGCTCGCCGCTCGCCAGTTGGGGCAGATACGTTTGCTTCTGTGCCTCGGTGCCCTCGCGCAAAATGGTCATGCCGACCATCCCCCCGTGGACGTGCACTGCGACGGCCGTGGTCATACAGGCTTTGCCCAGTTCTTCCAGCCACATCGAGTAGCTGAGGGCGTCCAATGCGGCCCCGCCGTATTCCTCTGGCAGCGGCGCGGCCAACAGGCCTTGCATTGCGATCTTCTTAAAGTTCTCGGTCGGCGGTTCCTCTGCCTTGTCCAGGTGCTCCGCGTGAGGCGCGATTTCGCCCTGGGCAAAGTCGTGGAACATGTCGCGGAACATTTTTTGCTCTTCGGTGAGGCTAAAGTTCATATGTCACGCTCCTTTGTTCGTAAGCGTTCACCCCCTCCCCCAACGAGGGGGAGGGCTGGGGTGGGGGTGGAGGGGACGCCAGAGAACACCCTGCATCCGGGACGGAATCTCTCTCCGGGCGAGATGTCACCCTCCCCCGACCCCTCCCTGTCGGGGAGGGGTGAACGCTTACCTTTATTCCAGGAGACTGGTCATATTGGGAAGAGTGTGGCTAAAATTTATGGGTAGTGACGACTTCAGTCGTCCCTGGCGACTGAAGTCGCTACTACCTTCCACAGATTTTAGCCAGACTCTATTGGGAAATGGGTATCACTTTAGTTTCTTGAGAGAAAAGAGTTGGTGGCAGACGATTATCGGCGGATAGGTAACGAATGAGCGGACGTCTCTCCTCGCGCAAGGGCGTGATCCCCGCTCATCCGCTACATTATCCGTTGATAATCTCCTCTTGCTCAGAAAACTGAAGTGTTACGAAAATGGTAAACGGGAGCGAGGGACAGGCTGTCGTTGGTCTCGACGCTCTCTTGTTCTCCAATTTATCGGCCTTACCAACTTCCCAAGAACCCCGTTCCCAACTTAAGCACGCCAGTGGCGATAGGTGCGGCGATAGATGATCTGGAGTTTTAGCCACTCCCTGACGAGATTGTGGAACCAGATCATCCAGCCAGACAGACGTGTGACGAACCCGGTGATGAGCACCACCACCGAGGAGAGGGTCGCCAGCAAAGTTGACCACTTTTGCCAGTCGAGCATGTCGCTGACAAAGGCGGCTCGCGCTTCGGCCAGTTGCTGTGGCAACCCGCTCATCGAGGCGGCGACGGTCCGACCGGTGCTCGACAGGGCCAGCACCGCCAGCCACACCACGATCATAGCGACCATCACCAAAATGCTCGTTGCGCCGGCTGCCTCCCAGTCGATGAGACGACG
>JAJRXB010000483.1 GCA_024276515.1 Chloroflexota bacterium | reverse complement strand
GCAAGAGGAGATGATCAACGGATAAAGTAGCGGATGAGCGGATCACGCCCTTGCGCGAGGAGAGACATCCGCTCATTCGTTACCTATCCGCTGATGATCGTCTGCCACCAACCCTTTTCTCTCAAGAAACTAAAGTGATACTCCTGGAAATTGCTCCATACGTCAAGGCGGCTGGCAACCTTTGCAGGGGTGGCTGAGCAGTTACGGATAGGGTTCTTAGGGTGAAGTCCGGTGACCTGTTCATCGTTGGGCAGGGAATCCGGCGCTGTCCCGCAACTGTCAGATCAGTGGACGACCGTCTGCTGGTCGAGCCAGACCACCCTCTTTGCCTGCACGATACGATGTACCTCCGAGGAGAGGGAGCAACACCCCGGTAAAGGGTTGCTCCCCTTTTTCGTTTGGCGTGTTCGCCGGTGAAACGGAAGGATGCAAATTGAGATGCGAAAGGGGGTGATCGTTGGAAGGGGATTGAAGTTAACATAAAGATCGTGGTGCTCCGTAGTGTTGTGATTTGACTTTGGAAGGAGGACAAATATTATGAAGTTCAAGACGTTGGCTCTGTTGTCCGTGCTGACGCTTTTGGTGACAGTGGCGGCTCAGTGTGCTGCGCCGCAGGCAACCGAGGCGCCCGCCACCGAAGCGCCGGCGGCTGCAACCGAAGCACCGGCGGCTGCAACCGAGGCACCCGCCGCCGAGGAGAAAGTCTTCAAGCTGGGCGTGATGGGGCCTTTCACCGGTCCCAGCGCCAGAACCGGCGAGGAGTTCCAGGGCGCTGTGAAGATGGCCTTTGAGAACATCGACTACAAAATCGGCGACTACAAAATCGAACTGGTCTGGATCGACTCCCAGTCTGACCCCGAGAAGGCCACCCGTGCCTACGAAGAGGCGGTGGTGCAGGATGGCATCCAGGCCGGGTTGTTGAACTGGCACAGCTCGGTGGCTGTGGCTGTGATGGAGGTAACGGCCAAGCACAAGATCCCGCACTTCTTCGGCATGGGGGCCACCGAGGTCGTCAACGAGAAATTCCACTCCGATCCGGCGAAATACAGCTATTGGAACTTCAAGGGCTGGCCGACGCCCGCCAAGCTGAGCGCCAACTACGTGGCGGCCATCGAAGACGCCATCGCCAATGGTCTCTGGGACCCTGGCGAGAAACGGGCTGCCATCTACGGGGAGGACACCGACTGGGGTCGCAGCTTTGGCGGCGGCTTTAAGGCCCAGCTTGAGGACGCGGGTTGGACCATCGTAGACGAGCAATACTTCCCACTGGACCAGACCGAGTTCTATCCCTTGCTGAACAAATTCAAAGACGAAGACGTGAAACTGCTGGCGGGGACCAGCACCGCTCCGCCCTCCCTTTCTGCTTTTATCAAGCAGGCGGATGAAGTGGGCCTGAAGGCGCTCATCGTGGCCGACGGCCTGGGCTGGGTTGGTGAATGGTATGATCTGACCGGCAGTTCGTCCAACTACGTCGTGGATCAGATTCCGGGCTGGACCACCGACGAGGCCAGGGCCTTTGCGGATGAGTTCGAGGCCAAGTGGGGCATCACCCCCAGCGCCTCGACCGCCGGCCTGTGCTACGACTTTGCCAACTTCTTCATCAAAATCGCCCAGGCGACCTACGACCAGTACGGCGAGTTGAGCAAGGATACCCTGTACAAATTCGGTCAAGAAAAGGTGCAAACCGGCGAGTTCACCTACACCGATGGCATCGTCATGGCCGAATACAAATACACGCCAGAGACCGTGCCTGATCCGGTCATCGGCAAGGGCTACTACACCTTCCCCGTGCTCCAGTACATGGATGGCGAGGGGCTGGTGATCTGGCCCGACGAGTGGAAAGTCGCAGACCTGCAAATCAAGCCATAGCAGCCTCATCAGGAGCGGCAGACATTCGCTCTGCCGCTCCTGCCCCGGCGAAGCTCCCGCCCGGCAACAACCCACTCGGCTGAGAGAGTAGACATATGACCGCAATACTTGAGGCAAAAGATATTGTAAAAAGATTTGGTGGTCTGGTGGCGGTCAACCGCGTGTCGTTGACCGTCAACGAGGGAGAGATCTTTGGGCTCATTGGTCCCAACGGTGCTGGCAAGACGACTTTTCTCAACTCCATCGCCGGCACCTTCAAACCCAACGCTGGCGTCGTCAGGTTCCTGGGCCGAGAGACGACCGGCTTTAGATCCGACGTGATGTGCAAGCTGGGGATGAGCCGGACGTTTCAGATTTCTCAGCCATTTCCCAAGCTGACAGCTTTGGAAAACGTGATGGTTTCTGCCGTCTTTGGCAACGAGCGCGGCGCTGTGCGTGATCCAGAAGCGTGGTCCAGACAGATGTTGGATTTCGTCGAGTTCCCTATGCCTCCCGACACCCGCGCCGACAACCTGAACACCGTTCAACTCAAACGCCTCGACCTGGCCCGGGCACTGGCCAGCAAGCCCAAATTGTTGCTTTTGGATGAGTTGGCGGCCGGGCTGACGACGGGAGAACTGGACGACCTGATGGCGATCATTCGCAAGATCCGAGATAGCGGTGTCACCATCGTGATGGTCGAGCACATTATGCGCGTGATCATGGGGCTTTGCGACCGGATTGTAGTCATCCACTATGGGGAAAAGATCGCCGAGGGCACGCCCGAGGAGGTAGCGCACGATCCAAAGGTGGCCGAAGCTTACCTGGGTGAGAAATACATTCTCTAGGGGCAAGGAGGGGAGCGTTGCTGTTAGAAGTAAAAGGTCTCAACGCCGGGTATGGCTTTTTGCAAGTTTTGTGGGACGTGTCTCTCTACGTGGCCCAGGGCGAGTTTGTGGCGTTGGTGGGACCAAACGGCGCCGGCAAAACGACCACGCTGAGGACCATCGCCGGCCTGATCCCCCCACGCCAGGGAGAGATTTTCTTCAAAGGTGAGCTCATCAGCAAACTGGCGGCTCACAAAATCAGCCAGATGGGCATCAGTTTTGTCTCGGAGAGTCTGAACCTGTTCACGGCTATGTCGGTGCACGAGAATCTCCTGTTGGGGGCCTACGTCGTTCGAGACAGGCAGAAGCAACTGGAGACTCTTGATTTTGTCTATCACCTTTTCCCCAGGCTGAAGGAGAGACGCAATCAATTGGCCGGCACCTTGAGCGGAGGCGAGCGCAAGATGCTGGCGATTGGCCGGGGTATGATGTCGAACCCAGACCTTTTGCTGGTGGATGAGCCTTCTCTGGGGCTGGCTCCTAATTTAACCCTGGACGTGTTCAATGCCCTGGAAACGTTGCGGCAACAAGGGGTCACCATTTTGCTCGTCGAACAAAACGTAAACACCACGCTGCACATCACCGACCGGGCGTATGTGCTGGAGCAAGGGCGAATCGCGCTGGAGGGGAAGAGCAAAGAATTACTCGAAAACAAACACGTGAAAGAGGCATTTCTTGGCATGTAATACCTCTTCTCTGTCAGCGGATGGAGCGGATTAAGCCGATCGCTCACATTGGAATACGGTGCTCGGTAGGGTCAACCCTCGCGGTTGCCCGCCCTGGCTACGCCACGCGGGTCAGGGGTGTAGGCAAGGCCTGCCCCTACACGTCTCAACTGAAATGAAACACACCCACCAGAATCTGTCCCAGAAACCTTCGCAAGGCTTATCCCAAAAACGTGGGTTTGAGGGATTCCGTGTTTGACGGCGGTTACGTGGCAGTGATCTGAAAATAGGAGCGCAAACCTATGGCGAGATCCTCGGTCCAAAGTACGATAGTCTTCGAAGTGCTGAGACGCCTGACGACGGCGGCCGGCATCACCATCATCCTGTCGGTGGTGGCTGTCATTGTGTCTGCCGTCGTTGCCGGTCCGTTTACCCTGGTGAACGCGATTGTCACCGGCGGGATGTGGGCGTTGCTGGCCGTTGGTCTATCTCTGGTGTTTGGGGTGATGAACATTCCCAACTTCGCTCACGGGGAGTTCTTTATGGTGGGGACTCTCGTCAGCTATCTCGTCTTTACCCCGCTGCACAAGTATTTGCGACAAAATCCCTCCTCGGTCCTGTCGACCGTTGCGCCTTTTGCAGGCATATTCGCGGCTTTGTTGGTGGGTGCGCTGCTGGGTGTGGTGGTGGAGAAGCTCATTTTCTTCCAACTGCGCCGCCGGAGCCGGGAGCAATGGGTGATGAACTCCTTTCTGCTCACGGTTGGCCTGTCGGTCGTTATGATCAATGGTCATCAATTGTTGTGGGGCACAAACTTTAAGGGGATCCCTCGCTATTGGGACGTGAAGCCGATTGATCTCTTTGGCGTGAACATCTCGATGGACCGGGCGGTCGCTTTGGGCCTGGCCGTGGTGACGATTGCCATCTTTTGGTTCTTTTTGATGCGAACACGAACCGGCCGGGCGATCCGGGCGGTGGCCCAGGACGAGACCGGGGCCCAGATGGTTGGCATTGATTTGAACCGCATCCAGGTGTTGACCATGGCCTTGAGCAGCGCGTTGGCAGCCATGGCCGGCGCCAGTTTGCTTTTTATGTTCCCTTCTTATCCAACCGTTGGCCTCAAGCCGCTCTACGTCGCCTGGTACGTGGTGATCCTGGTGGGCCTGGGGAACGTTGCGGGGGCCACCATTGGAGGCTTTCTCGTCGCCTTGCTTCAAACGCTCACCTCGTATTTCATCGGCGTTGGCTGGGAAGACGTGGTGCCCACCGCGCTGATCATCTTGATCTTGCTTTTCAAACCGTCGGGCCTCTTCGGAAGCGAAGTTAAGGGCGTCTGGGAACAATAAGGGTAACTGTTCAGCCTCCTTTCAGTAAGCGCGACTGAAGTCGCCCCTACAGGGCCTTCGGCCGCAAAGCCCGCCTACGCGGGCTAAAAAAAAACCGGTCCACCCAGGTGGACTTCGCGGCGGAACGCCCTGTAGGAGCGATTTTAATCGCCAAAAAAAACAGAGGGTGAACGATTACCAATAAGGAACGTAGCTTATGCAAAAGACAGAAACCGTCAGTGCTCGTGCCGGCCGGTTGGGAAACGGCCTCCTGTCCATACTGAACGCCCTGGGGATTACCCCTTTGGGATTGGCCTTGATCATACTTTTGGCTATTTTGCCCTTTATCCCCCCCTTCGACCGGGAAGACCTGTTGCGCTGGTTGGTGGGGGCGGCGCTCATTGCTGCCCAGGCCATCGCCTTTGACTTTACCACCGGCTACATCAACGTGGTCAATTTTGGCTTTGCCGCCTTCCTGGGATTTGGGGCGTATACGTCGGCGCTGTTGGCTGTGGACTTTGGCATTTCTCCCTGGATTGGGATGTTCGTCGGCGCGTTGGCGTCTGGCGGGCTGGGCTTTTTCACCGGCGTTCTGACGCTTCGGCTGCGTGGCATTTTCGCGGCCGTGATGGCCTGGTTTGTGGGGCTGGCCCTGCTGGGGCTGGCCCGTAACCTGGTGGATATTACCCGGGGGCCGATGGGTTTGAGCGTCCCCACCTTTTTGGAGACGGCCTCCAATCGCCCCTATTTCTACATTATCCTGGTGATGTTACTGATCACCTATCTCGTTTTGCGCTGGATCACCAGTTCGCACATCGGTTTGGCTTTCAAGGCCATCGGCCAGAACATCGAGGCGGCCCGCGCCTCTGGTGTGAACCCCACCTTTTACCGGGTGTTTAACTTCACCGTGCAATGCGCCTTTGCCGGCTGGCTGGGTGGCTTTTACGCTCACTACTATGGCATTCTCACCCCCCAGCTTATGCACACGTCGCACACAGTCGAGGTGCTGGCCATCGCTTACGTTGGGGGGCGGGGGAGCATCTGGGGAGGTGCTTTCATCGCTTTTCCCTTTATCTTCTTCATCGAGTGGCTGCGCTCTAGTTTGACCAGCCTGCCCGGCTTGCATCTGGTGATCTACGGCCTGCTGCTGATTCTGGTTATGATTTTCTATCCCGGCGGCGTGGCCCAATTCTACTATTGGATAGCCGACCGCGTTGGGAAAGCCCGCAGAGGCTCGGCTGAACAGAGTGGTTGAGTGCCCTTGCGCTTCTCACCGGCGCGGTCGCCGAGGCCGACAACCCCTATCACCCCGCCCGCGAGATGACGGTCGCGGAGAAACCGGTTCTGTAAGAGTAGAATGTCAATGTCACTTCCCGACGAAGACCAGGTCTTTAACATCGCGGTGGACGGGCAACTCATCCCTGCCCGCCACGGACAAACCATCGCCGCCGCGTTGATGGCGGCCGGACGGCGAGTCTTCCGTCGCACCCAAAGCGGTGCCCCGCGCGGACTCTTTTGCGGCATGGGCGTCTGCTTCGAGTGTCTGGTGACTGTGGACGGCGTCGCCGGACAGCGGGCCTGCATCACCCCGGCCCGGCCTGGCATGCAGATTCACCTGCCGCCCGGCGAGGAGAAGGTCGATGGCGATGACTGAACTGGCCGTGGTCGGGGCCGGGCCGGCCGGGCTGGCGGCGGCCATTGCAGCGACGCGGGCCGGCGTCCACGTCACCCTGGTGGACGAGTACCCCAGGCCGGGAGGGCAATACCTGAAAGGCGCAACCCACACCGCCGATCCCCCTTTCTTCTTTACCACAGAGCGACGGGCCCGGGCGCTGCTGCGTGAGCTGCCCGGGCTGGACGTGAACCTGCGGGCGGAGACACTGGTCTGGGGAATCGAGAGGCTTCGGCGCGAGACCTCGGTGAACTCGGTGGTGATGCATTCAGCCGAACGGCTGCGGCTGGCCCTCCACGGCCCTCAGGGGTTGGACTGGCTGGAGGCCAGCGCGGTGGTGGTCGCCACCGGCGCTCGCGAACTGGTCGTTCCCTTCCCCGGCTGGACTCTGCCGGGCGTGATGACCCTGGGCGCGGCGCAGATATTGGCCAAAGAGCACGGCGTTTTGCCGGGACGGCGCATTTTGCTGGCCGGGTCTGGCCCGCTGCTGCTGCCTGTGACCAACGAACTGGCCCAGCGGGGCGCGGAAG
>JAJRXB010000482.1 GCA_024276515.1 Chloroflexota bacterium | reverse complement strand
CCCGGTCCAGTTCCTCGGCCAGGGGGATGGGGCCGGTCGCTCGGAACACTTCGACGAGGGAACGGTAATACCACAACGTCCCCTCCTTGCCGCCGTTGAACCGGCTCCAGAGCGATTCGCCGGACGCCCGGTAGTCCCTGAGGATCGCCTGGGCGTTGTGCAGCTTGTCGGCGGCGGAGACCAGGCGCACCGAGGCCGAGGCTTGGGGCAGATGGGCCAGGTATGCCTCTTTGCGTTCCCGCCAGGGAGGTTTGGGGGTCGTCCAGGCGTCGGTGCAGCCGGCCACGATCTCTGCCACCGTGTCGCCGAAGCGGTGGCGGATCCCGTCCAGCGTGGCCTGGCCTCCCTGATCTTCCACCGCGTCGTGGAGCAAAGCGGCGATGGCCTCGTCTTCGTCCCCACCGTGTTCGAGGACCAGGCTGGCGACCGCCAGCAGATGTGCGATGTAGGGGATGTTTGTGCCCTTGCGAACCTGACCGGCGTGCAGTCGGGCGGCAAAGATCAACGCTTCTTCGAAACGGGTGGAGAGGGTCATTTGGGGGTGCTCTTTCAAAATGTGGGCGCGGTGGTCGGTATTATGGGGCACCAATCGCCATTTGAAGGTCACAGGTGACAGTCACTTGAACTGGCGCAAAAAACGGGATGATTTCTCAAATTCTGACCTGATAATTGTGCTAAAAGTGACTGTCACTTCAGCACAAATTTATTTAGGAGCAACTCTAATTGTCAGGTAATCCCCTTTGACTTGAGCGGTTTCGCCGGGTTGCGCCGACTCCGCAATTTGCAGCCTTTGACCGTTGCGTGGATCGTAAAGCCCAATGGCAATCGTCCGCGCAGAAACTACCTCGTCGGTGACGGGTATCTCGATTTCGTCCACCACCACCTCGCCCGGCAGCCAGCCGGTGGTCGGCGCTGCGCCCGCCTGTGGTTCCCGGTCTACCTGGGTCACAATCTGTCCCGACTCGTCCAGCAGGTGCACGAAGACTTTGTAGGCTGTCTCCACCTCTTTTTGCGCCTGCCAGTAGAGGGTCAGTTGCGCCGGGCCACCTGCCTGGACAGAGCTCAGGTCCAAATCGTAGCCCAGCAGGCGCGCCACGTCTCCAAAAGCGACGTCCAGGGGGTGAGCTATCGGGGGCACGTCGAAGGTGTGCTGCCGCGCGACGACCTCCACCGTGCCCATTTCCAGGACTGTTCCATCTGGCAGCAGAGCGCGCAATTGATACGTTCCGCTCTCCAGACGCGCGGGCAATCGCAGGGTGAGTTGGTCTCGCACGGTCTCGCGCTTTTGCCACCGAGACAGCGGGTAGCGTTCGGTGCCGGGAACGGTGGTCCCCAATTCCACAGTTGTTGAGCCGTTGTCGGTCAATTGCCAGCGCAGGGAGGTGTCGGGCGGCGCGGTGCGCGTGGCCTGCCACAATAAAGTCAGAGACAGAGACTCGCCCGGTCGCAACTTTTGCCAGGAGGCGGGGCTGTATCCCAACCATTTTATCCCTTTTGCCGGGTTTCGCTGCCGGGGAACTTCCACGCTGGCGGCGGGGTCTTCGTCGGGACGTGGGGGCATTGGGTGTTCCAGCGTTGTCGTTTGCAATACCAGGCCACCGCCAGGGCCGACTTCTCCCGACGTGAGGGGGAACGGTTGGCCGGTGACGGAGTCTACCATCGTCACCTCCAAAAGATAGGTCCCCGGCGGTGTCCCCGGCAGCGGGCGCAGGCGATGGTCGTCTCGCACGACGACGTCGGGCTCCCACAAGGTGGTGGGAAGCAATCCACCCACCGGCCAGCCGGTTGAGTCTCCCCACACCTGCCCATCTGCGGTCAGCAATTTTATCACGACGGTGTAATTCTGCGCCAGAGGAGTCGCCGTTTGCCAAAACAGGGTGATGGCGTAGCCCTCGGCATCGCTCGCCTCCTCCAGTTGATAGGCCAGCAGGCGGAGAGGAGCAGCCGGGGGATAGGTGAGCGAAACAGCCTCTTCTGGCACAGAACCACCGTAAATGGGGCCGGGATAAACTGCCGCGTACCGGAGACCCGACAGCCACACCTCCATCTCTGGGCGGCGGCTCTGAAAATAGGCCGTGAGCCGGGGGTCCGGCAATTTGCGCTGTATTTGATTGATGTAGGTGACGACGTAGTCTGCTGTCAGAAAAGAAGGCAGGTGCAGGTTTTCGGCTGTCACCACAAAATCGCCATAAACTGCCTGGGGCTGCCAGGTGGTTCCCCGGAATCGGGGTCCCATTACCTCTCGCCCGTACCAGGAGAGCACGTTGAGTCGTTCGGCATCCGGCTTGCGGTTGAGGTAGTCGGCCACCAATCCCAGCCCTTCCCCATAGCCTATCTGGATAAAATCAACGACTCGCTTGCCGAGGAAGGGGGAGTAATAGGTGGTGTAATAAGGGAACGTGATCAAGGCGCCCACCAGGTGGGCAAAGGCCAGCGAAACGAGACCCGCCTTGAGGAGCAAAGAGGGATAGCGTCCTTTCGCCCACCGCCAGAAGAGTTGCAGTCCCCGCGCCCCCATGATCCCCAGGGCTGGATAGGCGGGGAGCAAGTAGCGGTCGATTTTGATCTTCGCCAGGGAGATGAACGCGACGAACAAGACCACAAATGAGGCCAAAATCACCCACCTGGCAACCTCCTCCCGCCATTCGACTTTTTTGCTTCCGCTCATATTGGAATGAGTGTGGCTAAATTTTGTAGTAGTGACGAGTAGTGACGCCTTTAGTCGTTCCCAGCGACTGAAGTCGCTACTACCTCCTACAGATTTTAGCCACACCCTATTGGAATATGGTGATCGGTAGGGGCAACCCTCGCGGTTGCCCTTTGGTGGGCGGGCGCGAGGCCCGCCCCTACTTTTTGTTTTGAACAGGGCGATGGCTCCCAGAAGCATGCCTGCCATCACCCCGGGCGTCGTCCGTGCCAGCAGCACCACAGGGTAGAAGGTCCAGGCAGGGGAGTACGACGTTTTTCCCAGCAAGAATTTCAGTTCGCCGGGGTGGGCCATGTACCCGTTGAGGGTTTGCCACAGGGCGGTGAAAAAGTCCTCTCCGCGCCCGGTCAGCCAGGCGACGCCCTGCCACACCAATACGACGCCCCCGATGACCAGCACGCCCCACATCGCTCGACGGGCCTCCTGCCGGCGGGTCCCGCCCATCGCCAGGCCATACCCCACCGCCGCCAGCGGCAGGAATCCCACCAAAAGAATCGCCGAGGGTTTGCTCAACAGAGCCAACGCTGTGGCCAGCACGGTGATCCCCGCCGGGCGATACCCTCCCTGCTGCAAATAGACCAAAAAGGCCAGCAAGGCCACCCCTGTCCAGGTGGCTACGTGTCCATCGGTGTTGAGAAGACGAGAAAAGCCCAGGAAGAAGGGGTCCAGGCTGACGAAAGCCGTCACCAGAGCTGCCGAGCGCCATCCCCACAACCGTCGACTCAAGAGGTAAACGAGCATTGTGCCCAGTGCTGAGGTCAACACCGTCGAGAGGCGCATCGTCAGGAGAATTTCCATCGGGTGGGTGGTCTCAAAAGCGGCAAATTGCTGCAAAGAAGTGGCATTCGACAGGGAGGAGGGCCAGATGCGGGTGACGTGAAGCCAGTACCGCAAAAGCAGCAAGGCGGCTGATTCCCACATGAGTGTGATCGCACGAAAAGAGCCCATGCCGGGCAGCGGTCCCTGAGCTGTCTCCGTCAGGTGCAGCAGAAGATTGCGTGCACGAAGCGCGTAGATGAACTCGTTATGATGAATGGGCCGAGACAGCGCAACCAGACGAGACAGCAGGGCCAGAGAGAACACCAGCCCTGCCTGGGCCCAGGTCTGGGACAGCCGTCGTTGCCACTTTTCTTTCACCGTTGCATCTCCTGCACGTCGAGCACGAGTGCGTCGTCTCCGGTCTCTCCTACGATCAGCCGCGCCCCGCTGACCGGGTCGTACAGGCCCAGGGCCATGCGCTGCACCCGTTCCAGGCCCTGCGGTGGAATTTCTATTCTGTCCACCACCACCTCGCCCGCCAGCCAGCCGGTGGTCGGCGCTTCGCCCGCCTGCGGTTCCCGGTCCACCTGGGTCACAATCTGTCCCGACTCGTCCAGCAGGTGCACGAAGACTTTGTAGGCCGTCGTCATCTCCGTTTGTGCCTGCCAGTAGAGGGTCAGCCGGGCCGGCCCCCCTTCTCCCATCTTCGACGGGTCCAGGTCGTAACCCAACAGCGTCACCTGCCCGCCGAAGTCGGCTTCGAGCGGGTGTGGTATGGGGGGTATCTCAAAGCTGTGGGCACGTCCTGTCACCTGTATCTGTCCCAGCAGCCAGTCCGAGAGGGGGACGTCGTTCTCCGTGTCCAGCAGCCGCAGTCCCAGGCGGTACTCGCCGGTCTCCACGCCGGCGGGCAGGCGCAGGTCCACGAAGGTCCGCACCACGGCTCCGGCGGGCCAGTCACGGGTGGGATAACTCGCCCCTCCCAGAGGGACTGGCTTGCTGACCGACCAGGCCTGTTCCCCACGCCCGAGGCCAATCGTCACGGCCAGGTTTTGCGACGGCGGCTCAACGGCCTGCCACCACAGGCTGAGCGTCGCCCGGTCGCCGGGGCGCAGCGGACCGGTGAAGCCGGGGTCAAACCCCAACAGCCGCAAGCCGCCCCCCACGTCCAGGTCCAGCCGCTGCGGGATGGGCAACGCCGCCACGTCGGGTGGGGTGAGGGAGGGACGCACCGTCACCTCTCCCAGCACCACTGCCAGGTTGGCGCCGACGCCGGGCAACGAGGGGACCAGCCGCCGACCGTCCTCTGCCCCATACAACACTGCTTCCAGCCGATAGGTCCCCGGCGGTGTGGCCGGGTCCACCGGGAGCAAGTAGTAGTCTCGCTCCTCCGCGCCGACCGACCATTCGCCCGTGCCCCGGTGCCACAGATTGTTGAGCAGCGGTTTGTCTACCCGGCCTACTTCGTGCCCGGCTTCATCTTCCAGCCAGAGGGCAACCTGGTAGTTGGCGGGGGAATCTCCGGTCTTGCGCCAGGCCAGCTCTGCCCAAAGCCAATCGCCGGCCGGGACCGACGGCTCGTCCACCCGGACGCCCGATGCGTCACCGAAGGCGTAGCCGGTCAATGCCATCTGCCCTTCAAAGCTCACCTCGGCCGGCGTCAGCGCGGTCGGGGCGAAGGCGTTGGGGTCGCCGTCCAGTTCATACGTCTCGATGTCGAAATAGGGGTGCGACTCGGTGCCGGTCCAATGCCCCCATTTTTCCAGGTAATAGCGGGCCACGCCTTTGGGGTCGGCGGCGGTGTGTTTGGTGACTTTCCAGCGCAGCAGACGGACCACCTGCCTGCCGGCCGTCAATTCGGCCAGGCGAGGGAGCATGGTTTGCTCGTCGTCGGGCAAAAAATCGTACGATGCCTGGCCCCGGTAGACGAAGGTGATGCTGTCGAGCAGGGGATTGATGGCGCCGGCCGCCGAGTCGAGGGGTAGCAGGTAGACCGTCTCTGGGCCCGACTGGCGTGCCATCAGGTCGGCCAGCTCCAGGTCGTAGACGTGAAAGGCCAGCCTGGCCGCTTCGCTGGGACCCCACTGCACGAAATAGCGGCGGAAGGTGTCGGCGCCGGTTTGGGCAACCAGGGCCAATCCCAGCGCGAGGGTCAGGATGAGAGCCCCCAGCCCCCGCTTCTCCGACGGTTGGCGACCGACGATTGACGTCCGCACCCCCCAGGCCAGGGCCGAGACCAGCGTTGCCAGCCCCAGCGAGGCCAGGGCAAAGGTGGCCGTCGCCGCGCCGATGGCCCGCCGGGTGTGGGGGATGGCTCCCTCCGGTGCCAGCGCGCCGGGCAGCATCATAATCAGCCACCAGATGAGCAGGAAGAGGTAAGCCGGTCGCCGGGCGCGGACCAGGCTCGCGCCCACGCCGACCACGAAGCAAAAGGTGAGGATCGGCCCCAGGAAGAATGATTCCCAACGCCCCGACAGCCAGGGGGTCGGCCACAAGCCAAATACGGCCAGGTTGGTGATTATCCCTTGCAGCGGGGAGGTCGGTGCCACGATGCCGGCCGCCGGCAAGGCCGCGCGGGCCACGAGCGTCTGGTAGTTGAACAGAGCGAAGAGGACAAAGGGCAAGGCGACGACCGTCGCCACGCCGCCGGCCGTCAGCAAGGAACGCCGGTGCTTGAGCACCAGAGCGTCGCGCCGGACGATGAGCCACTGGAGGAGAAAGAAGGTCAGCGGCACAGCCGGGACCAGCTTGCCCGGCAGGTAGTTGTAGGCCAGGGACCCCAAACCCAGACCAAAGAGCACGAACCAGCGCCGGCGACCGGAATGGAGCGCGCGCCACAGGCAAAAGAAGGTCGCGTCCTGAATCAGCAGCATCAGGGCCGCCGAAAATGCCACACGGCTCAGGTCTACGTGCCAATACGAAACGGCCAGCAGCAGGGCGGCCAGGGCAGCGATGGTCTCGCGCCACGTGCGCACCGGCGCCTTTGCAGACTCGCATCCTTCGACAGGCTCAGGATGCTCAGAGTGCCCAGAGTGTTCAGGATGCTCAGAGTGCCCAGAGTGTTCAGGATGCTCAGAGTGCCCAGAGTGTTCAGGATGCTCAGAGTGCCCAGAGTGTTCAGGATGCTCAGAGTGTTCAGAGTGCCCAGCGTGCTCAGGATGCTCAGAGTGTTCGGAGTGCCCGGCGTGTTCAGCGTGCTCAGGGTGCTCGCCATCTACACCCCAGAGGGGCGGCGCGAGGGCCAGTTCGCGCACCACCAGGTAGGCCATCCCCACGCCGACCACGCCCACGGCGCTGGCAAAGGCCCGCAGCGAGAGGATGCTGGGGCCGAAGAGGGCAAAGTTGAGCGCCAGCAGGTATCGCCACAGCGCGCCGGTGCTCCCTTCGTCCGGCGAATAGAGGGTGAGTTGCCCGTCGAGCACTTCCAGCGCGTCGAGGGCGTGGGTCGCCTCGTCGGGGAAGAGACCGGGTGGTATTTGCTCGATTTGATAGAATCGGAAGAAAAAGGCAACCGTCAGGATCAGGGCAAGGATAAAAATGGACGGTCGGAGGATTTGCCTTTTCACGTGCCGGGGACTCTGTGCCGTGTGTTGTGTATCGCCTGTTCTGTACTCTCGCACTCCGAACTCTTCGCTCTCATCTCTATCGTGCCCGGTGGGCGTTCGTTGGTGGATTTTGCTACTCACCCTCCACCACACCCAGGGTGATGGAATCTCGATCCCCCGGGCCGATCACCCGCAGTCGCTCGCCGGTCATCGGGTCGTACATGCCGACCAGGATGGTGTACTGCCACGGCGGCGCGTCGTCGTCCATAGGGATGAGATACTCGTCGGTGATGACTTCGCCTTTCAGCCAGCCGGTGGTCGGCAGGTCCCCGCTGCCCGGCACGCTGTCCCACTGCCCCCGGATGACGCCGTCGGGGCCGACGACGTGGACGAAGACGGTGTACGAGGTGTCCATCTCCTCCAGGGTGCGCCAGTAGAGGGTCAACGGGAAGGCTTCGCCAGGGGCCACGCGCTTCTGTGGCAGGTCGTAGCCGATGAGTTGCACCATCTCCTGCAATGACTGCGCGTCGCCCAGGTTCGCCCCAACCGGGTACTGCACCTGGGGTGTTTCAAAGTTGCGCGCCCGTTCGACGAATTCCAGTTTGCCCAGGATCACCCGGTCGGAGGCCTGGGCTTCGGTCGTCGCGTCTACCAGACGCATACTCAGCAGATAGAAACCGGAACGAGCATTGGCCGGCATCTGCAACTGGTGCATGTCAACCAGCACCTCTCCCCGTCGCCACTGACTGGTGGGATACTCCTCGGAAGCCAAAGGTTCCAGCCAACTGCCGCCTTCGTTGCCTGCCACGCTCTTCGCGTCCAGGCTGACCAGGTAGTCGGTGTCCAGGGAGCGCGTGGCCCGCCAGTAGAGAGTCACCGACAGGCGCTCGCCAGGCCCTACCTTTTCTGCGCCCAGGTCGTAGCCCATCAATTCCAGCCCCGGCGCTACCGCCGTGCGCAGGGTATGTTGCATCGCCATCTCTTTTGGACGAGGCTTCCGGCGGGCGGGTGTCACCGTCACCTGCCCCAGGTTACGGGCAAGACCAAAGGTTTCACCGGTGGCAAACGAATACATTGCCACTTCCAGGCGATACGTGCCCGGGGGGGTGCCGGGCCGGAGTAACAGCCGGTATTCGTCTCGAATGTAGGTTCCCGGCTGCCATTGATTGGTGCGCCACAACCCTCCCAGAGGCAGCCGGTCAACCTGGCCCCACACGTTGCCCACTTCGTCTACCAGCCGGACGTACACGTTGTAATCTTCGCGGACGGGCGACAGCGGCCTCCAGTAAAGGGTGACGTACAGGTCGTCGTCGGCGCGAATGGCCGATTGATCCACGTCGTACCCGACCAGGCGAATGGCCCCTCCCAGTACCACGTCTGTTGGATATTCTACTCCAGACGGGCGTTCGGCGCTGATCACCGGTCCCGGATAAATGCGGACGTAGTCCACGCCTCCCAGCCGGACGGTGTGCATCGGTCGGCGATCTTGAAAATAGTCGAGCAATTCCTGGCTGGGAAAACCTCGCTGAATCTGGTTGATGTAAAACACGGTGTAGTCGGCCGTCAGGGCCGGTTCGTTGCTGGAGAGGTCAACGGTGTGGCCTTTGAAAAAGGGCGCAAACTGAAAGCTGTACCAGGCGGCAACGGTCTTTTGAGAGGCGTCGGGCAACCGGTTGAGATAGGCCGCCGCCCGGTCGAGGCCCTCGCCCCAGCCGATGTTGATCAAATAGGGGGCGGTGCGTCCGCCACCGACCAGAGGGTTAAAATAGGTGAAGTAGTAGGGATAGGTGGTCAGGGTGGGGAGGATGAGGATGAGAGCCAGGATTGCGTATATCGTGTTGCGTATTGCGTGTTGCGTGTTGCCGATTCGCTGATTCGCTAACTCGCTGATTCGCGCCAGTGCCACCGCCGCCAACAGGTCCAGCGCCAGGTAGACGGGCAAAATGTATCGGTCGCCGCGCCGCCCGACGATGGAAACCGAGGCAACGAAGAGGATGACGTAGGCCCAAAGGGCGAGCAGCAGCACCCGGTGACGACGCCAGCGCCAGGTGCCGATGATGCCGGCCACCAGGCCAATCGTCGTCAACGGGGCAAGGTGGAAGGGCAGACTGATGAGATAATATAGCGGGCTTTGATCGGCCCTGGTCGGTCCCCAAAACACGCCGCTGGAGGGGTGTGTCGTTTTCATCGCAATGCGGGCGTTGGTGATGATCAGGTGCAACGCGCGGCCAGGGTTGTCCCACATCGAGGGCCACAGGGCGTAGAAGGCGGCGGCTGCCACCGCCCCCCACACCACCATCGCCACGATAAAGCGTTGCCATCGTGCCCTTCGTGGCGGCCCGTCGTCTGTCGGGTGCAGGGCGTAGATGAGGCCGGTGGCCAGCAGAATAGGGCCCAGGATGGCCCCCGGCGTTTTGCTGAGCGTTGCCAGTGCACCCGCCAACCCCGACAGCACCAGCCACTGCCAGCGCCCCTCCCGCAAATAGAGGAAGAAGGTGAGGAAGGACAGGAACATAAAATAGGCCAGCGGCGCGTCCACGTGCAGGATGCGTGAGTTCGCCGTAAAAAAAGGGTCGAAGGCGATGAACAGCGCGGCAACCAAGGCGATTCGCCCCCCCAGCAGACGACGCATCAGCCAATACATCCCCAGCACTGCCAGCGACGCCGTCACCACCATCGGCAGGCGGGCCGCCTGGATGTAGGCCAGCGGGTAATCTGTAACGTAGCTCAGGGTCGAAGCCAGGTCTGGCCCGGCGACGGGTAGCGGGGCCAGACCCCAGGTGTGAAGCAGGTAGCGCAGGCCCAGTCCCAATCCGCCAAAGGCCATCGTCGGCACGCCGGGGTAGCCGAGCAAGACCGCTCGCGCCCAATCCCCGGCCAGCACGGCGGTGAGAAACCCGGCTGCAAAGCGAAGCTGGTCGTCTTCGTCGGCGGTGAGGAATACGTCCAGGCCCAGGATGCGCGGGATCAAGGCCAGCAGAAAGATGCCCAACGGGATGGCCCAGGTCAGCCGGCGCCGGCGCGCGCTGAGATGAGGCGCTATCTCCCCTTGCGCCGACTCCTCAATCTGCGTGGTTGGCGTCTGCGCGCTTTCCTGCGGGTATTTTTTTATCTGTTCGTCTAGTGACACGTCAGTCGTCAATTTTCTTCAATGCCCTAATCATAAGAGTTGTTCCTAAATAAATTTGTGCTTTAGCACAATTATCAGGTCAGAATTTGAAAAATCACACCGTTTTTTGTGCCAGTTCAAGTGACTGTCACCTGCTTTTGCTTAAAAGGGAACAACTCTATAACTGTGATGCGTGTGAATATTGTTGTCCCTTGATTTCCCATCTCCAATCTCTAATTTCCAATCTCCACCCTTGCTCCTGTCGGGTCTGTGACCCGACGGCCCCAGCCCGCTAAATACGCGGGTCACAGACCCGCTGCGAGCCAGGGCTTTTCAAAGAATTAACCCAGGTGACAGTCACCTCCGATCTTTTTGGCGAGAGGAAGGCACTTGACAATCATTTCTTACCGTTTTTGCCAACGTGTCATACCGAACAAGGTGACTGTCACCTTCCTCGCGCCAGAACGTTGAAAAGCCCTGGCTGCGAGCAAGGTCCCTTGATTTCCCATCTCTAGCCTCCCATCTCCGATCTCTAGTCTCTAGTTTCCAATCTCCACCCACGTGAGTGCCACGCTGTCACCGCCCGGCGCATCGGTGCCATCGCCGGGGTACACCGGCAGCCGCTCCAGCGTTTCGAGGGCATACATGCCGGCGATGAGCTGGTAGCGACCGGGCGGCAGGTCGGCGGGCAGCGGCAAACGGTGGCGGTCGGGGACGATGTCGCCCGGCGACCAATCGCTGGTGGGCAGGTAGCCATAAAGGGGCCGGCCGTCGTGTTGGGCGACCAGTCCCCCATCCGGGGTGAGCAGTTGCACAAACACGGTGTAGTCTTCGCCCGTCGGCGCGGTCGCCCGCCAGTAGAGGGTCACGTCCAGGGCCCTCTGTTCCTTGCTCTCCACGTCGTAGCCAATCAGCTCAATCGAATCGCCTATGCGGGCGTCGATACGGTTGGAGATTTGATCTGTCGCCACTCGCCGCCCAAAGTAGATGACGTGATGGTCGTCCCACACGCGGCGGGCCAGGTAATTTTTTTCGACCCAGTCCATGTATTCGTTCAGATAAGGCAGGCGCAAAGCCCAGTTCGCCACTGCCTCTACCGGATAGGCTTCGGAGATGGCGATCAACCGCTCGCTGGTTTGCCGGCCACTGTCAATCGCCACCTGGGCCAGGTCGCCCAGCGGGGGCGGCGTTTGACGCCCGGCCATAAAAGGCAAGAGCAGGTTGTCGCTGACCACGTTGTCGGTGGGGCGGGTGACCTGGTCGAGAAAGGCAATCGCCTCGGTCTCGCGTCCAAAGCTGGCAGCCCGCACTGTCTGGTTTGCCTGCACAGCGGCGGGCAAGGCCAACAGAAAGGTGAGCCCTCCTGCCACGCCCAGCGCGCTCCAGGTCCAACGTCGCTCTTTCAGCAAAGTTGCGGTTTCGGCGACCGCCAGGCCCGCCAGCAATGCGAGCGGCGGTAGCAGGATGATGGTGTGGTGCGGAAAGAGGGGGGAATGGGTCAGCACGGTGAGCAATGCGCCGCCCAGCCACAATCCCAGTGGAACCAGTGCCTCCCAATGCGCTCTTCGCGCCGACAAAATAGTCCCGGCCAAAGCCAGGCCGACGATCCCCCACTGTTGACGCACAAAATATTCGAGCCAGGTCAGGTTGTTGCTCAAACGCCACGGATAAGTTGCTCGCAGTTCAAAGCGAAAGGCGACGGCCTGATCGTACAACGCCGCAGGTTCATAAACCAGCAAGCAGGCGACGAGGGGCAACAGGCCGGCCAGTCCCCACACGGCCAGGGCCGTTGATGTGTTTCTCGTCGGGCTGCGTCGGTGCCGGGCCACGATGAGCCACAGGGCCGGCAAAGCGACCAGGGGGTTCAAAGCCTTGACCAGCAGGCTCAAACTCAACGTTAGCCCGGATAAGGCCAGCCAGCCCCAGCCGCCGCGTTTCCAATAGGCCAGGGTCAGGGCCAGCGAAAGGGTTGCCAGAGCCAGCGCCGGGATTTCGCCCATCGTCATGAGCGATAGGGCGAAGGCCAGCGGAGCAACGCTGAAGGCCAGAGCCGCCACCAGGCCGGTCAGCCAGTGGTGCAGCGTCGCGCCGATCCAGGCCAGACCCAGCAGCGCCAATCCCAAAAAGCCTAAAACCAGCGCCCGCCCGGTGACCAGGCTGACGCCCGCCACGTCAAAGGCCCAGTCCAGCAACACGATGAAAAGGGGCGAGGAGACGGACACCGTTTCGCTGTACAAGGGATGCCCGCTGTGCACCAACCAGGCCCACATCAGGTAAGCTCCCTCGTCGTTGGAGAGGCTGAAGGCGTTCAGGTTGGCCGCCCGCCACCCGATGGAGGCAACGACGAGCGACGCAAGGAGTAGATAGCCCGCACCTGTGGCCAGGCGGCCCGGAGTGGCTGTGGGGCAGGTGTCTACCATCCTCCGTCTACCGTCTACTGCCTGCTGTCGGGCAGCACGTCTGGGTCCAGTGTGCCAGGTCCCCACTCCTCCGGCGGCAACTCGTGAGTCAGGTCCATCTCGATTACGTCCATCAACCGCCCGTTGAGCTCTATCTGACGGATGCGCCGCCAGCCGTAGCGCGCCACGTGATGGCTGGCGGCCTGGTGCAGCCGCCAGTTGGTGTGGTCGACTATCGCGATCAGATAGCCGATTCCCCACTTACGGCAGAACGTCACCGAGGTGTCGAAGATGCCCGAGGCGATTTTTTGCCCCCGATACGCCTTGCGCACGCCCAGGAAGAGAAATTCGGCATCCTCTTGATTCGGGTCCCTGGCTTTCTCGCCCGACGACTCCCCGGTCGCGCCGTTATCGGACGCCGGCTGCTTTTGGCTGGCTCCCATCTTGGCCGGGTATCGCCAGGATTGATAAACGTCGAACATGAGGCGGGGATGCGTGAGCAAGCGCGGGATGAGAGGGAGCAATAATTGCACGGCACAGCGACGTTTCAGGTCGCGGAATAGCTTGCTGGTGCTGGTGGTCAGGACGCCCACGCCGGTGACGACCTCTCCCTCCATAGCCACCACGCCGAATCCCCACTCCGAACGACAGATCTCGGCGTACAGGGTGGTGAGGAACGGCTTGCCCAGTTTGGTGAGCAAGGTGCCGGGTTGGCCTTCGATGTGGATTTCGGCCACCTGGTCGGCGTGGTTTGGTTCCATCAGTTTGTACTCCATTCAGTCCCTCCTAAAACAGAGCTTGAACTTTGCAAGTATACACCGAGAGGCAGGCTCTCGCAAATCATCTCAAATCGGGTGACAGTCACTTCTGAAAGTGACTGTCACCTGACTTTCAACACGACCTTGTCGTCAACGGGGCGACCCTCGGCGTCCAGGGCCGGGAGCCGTTGACCGGTGTCGGGACGGTACATCCCCACCACCACCTCCAGTGAGTCGGCGGAGACGTTGGCGGGCAGGGGGATGCGCACCGGGTCGGCGACCACCTCACCTGCCGCCCAGCGGTGAGTGGGGTAGGCCCCGTTGTCGGGAGGCGCGTCGCGCTGCCCCAAAATTCGGGCGTCCGGCCCGAGAACGTGGACGAAGACGGTGTAGTCGGCGTCCATCGTTTGCTGGGCCTGCCAGTAAAGGGTCAGTTCCAGCGCGCAGTCGTCTGCATCGTCCCCTGCCAGGACTTCGCCCCCTGCGGGGACTTCGCCCCCTGCGAGGACTTCGCCCCCTGCGAGGACTTTGCCCCCTGCGAGGACTTTGCCCCCTGCGAGGACTTTGCCCCCTGCGAGGACTTT